>CAMCQD010000341.1 GCA_945876925.1 uncultured Dermatophilus sp. | reverse complement strand
CGCGAACGGACCCCCCGGCAGCTCACACTGAGCCGCGCCCCCAGCACCGGGGACACCCATTCCATTCAGCACAATCGAAGATACACAGCATATAGTTACAGTTGATACAGCCGACACGCGCGGCACGCCATAACGAACGCGCACCCGCGCATTAGCGACCTCACCGGGTTATCGGCAAGCAGGAGGCATTCCTGAGATTCCTGCCATGTGCTGCCATTCACAATCGGTAACAGTGCCTGGCCTGCTGCCCGCTTCCCCCTGGGTGGCAGCGCAACCGGATGACCAGCGCAAACCCGCCGGGAAGGCCGCCGGTGAACGCCGGATCGGATCGGCGCGAACCGCTGAGGGATTCATCGGCAAACCGCACGGCCGATGCCGGCAGCACCATCTCGCATCCTGGAATCCGGGCATTTCCGGCGCCGGGGCCAGCAGCGGCACGCTCCCCCGGGCCTCACCCGTGATACCGCTGAGCCGGGCCCGGCTCGCATGTCAGCTGCCGCACCGCCCGGGCTTGTCACTGATCCGGAACGTGTCGTAGTCCTCCTGTGAGGGAATCTCCGGAGCGACCTGTTCGACGGAAACCTGCTCCCAGCCACTACCTTTCCAGCGGTAGGTGGCATCAGTCCCGTACCATGGCCCCCATTCGTAGTAGCCGGTCGCGTCACGCTTGTACTCCTTCACGGTGATCGTGGCCTGGCAGTCTTCCCAGGAGACCGAGTAGCCCTTGATCTGAGCCAGGTAGTTCTTCACGTGCCAGTCGCCACCAGATGGCGGGGCACCGAGAAGGACGAGCTTTCCTGGCTTCCGGGGTTCGCCGGGGATCCACGAGGCGATCCGGTACGTGGCGGCGTGCTCGCCCCGCCACGAGATGTAGGACGTCAGCATGAGCAGGTCCTTACCGGGCCGCCCGTCGATGTCATGTGCCCAGGGGCGGAGCAGGACGGTATCGGGGATATCGGCCATCATGGACACTTCCCCGGCCTGGTTCCGGGCGGTCACGACGCGCAGGATCCTGGTCGGTCTCCCGTCCGGTTCCCGGTAGAAGATCGAGATCACGGTATCGGCGCGGCCATCACCATCGACGTCTGCCTGCCCGGCGATCTCGCACGGGGCACCGTGATAAGGACACAGCTCCGGCGGCGCCGCGCCGGTGTTCTCCGGCGGCTCGTAGAACACGGGGTATTTCGGTAGTGAGGGGATCGCGGGCAGCACCGGCAGTTTCGGCGACCGCGCCGCGCTAGCTGCCCCGGCGAGCTTCGCCGCCGCTCCCGCCTGCCCGGTGCCAGCCCCCGGCGGCCTGACCGCGCCCGCTAAGGCAGCGCCAGCCGGGGCGCGTGAATCACCCGGTGAGAATGCCGGTGAGGCCGCGGCGGGCAGGCCGCCCGCTACCGCGATGCCGAGCACCGCACCGGAGAGAACACCGCTGTGAATACGACGAGGAATTGCCATGATGCACGCTCCCGGGATGAGCCCTGGCCGGTACGCCCCGCCCGTTTCGAGGCGGCGCACGGTGAACGCCGGCGCGCCGCGCACCAGGCCCCCGCACGGGCACCCGGGCCGGGCTAGCCCCCCCGCCAGCACTACCGGGCGCCACCAGCGGGCAGCGCGGCACCGCGCCAACCCCTGCGCGACCACTCCCCACAGCAAGCACAACAAGAGTGCATTCACCTCAACACTAGCCATAAGCCGGGGAGGTGTCCGCGGACATAGATACCTCAGGCGGGGATTCCCCCGGAGGTTTCCCGCGCCCAGGCCCGTACGCGCTCGGCCTCAGCAGCCCAGAAAGCCGGATCCTCAACGGCACCCACTTCCATGTGGGCCGCGACCACCGGATCCGGGGCATACAGGTAATGCGGCGTGCGCTGCCGCCCGGCGCGCAGGTTCATGGCTACCCGGAAGGGCACCAGGTACGCCGCTCGCAGCACGCCGCGCACGCTGAGCGTGAAATCATCGGGCATCCCGGTCCAGAAGCTTGTCCCCCGGTAGGGTCGCACCCCCTGGTACAGCATCGCCGTCTCGTGGTCGTACCAGCGTTTCCGGAATGGCCGCTGGCACAGCATGAAAATGTCCCGGTCCTGGCGCAGCACGCCTACCCGGGCCGCGAACGTGCTCGTCACCCCGAGGATGTTGATCCAGCGCCGGCCCTGCACCCCGATGTCGGGGGCCGGCCGCCACCACGGCACGATGCCGAAGCGGCGCAGCTGCTCAGGATCGGAGAAATCACGCGGGCGCCCGTGTCCCAGGGCGAAGTACCCGGCCTGCGGGATCGCCTCAGCGGCCTGGGCGATCGCCACGAACGCGTCCTGGGCGAGCAGGTAGTCGTCCTCGACGAACACGACGACGTCCTCATCCGGCCAGCCCATCGCGGCCGGCAGGTCGAGGGCGAAGGTGTAGCTCCCCTGGGTTCCGACGGGCCCGTTCGGGATCGGCACGACATCGCCGAGGCGGTACATGCGCCCGGTCAGGGACTCCGGGACGGGGCCGTCATTGACGAACGTCACGCTCACCCCGCACCGCGGCCCCGCGCCGGGGCCGGGGTCAGCCGGGCTGGTGGCCCCGAGCACGGCGCGCGCATGCAGCGCGGCCCGCTCGAATGACGTGAATGCCAGCTCCTTGCTGTAGTACCCGGGTCGGCCTTTCAGGTTCTCCCCGCCGTACGATCGCAGAACCAGACGCAGCATGGTCCCCCCAGATGACGCACCGACCTGTCGGGCCACCAGCCCAGTGCTCCCTGCGGCACGTGCGATGCGTCACTCAACGGTAGACGATGGCAGCGCACCCACAGCGGCCTCGCCTGGCGTTTCCGGGCCCGGGGCGCCGCCGGTGATGTGCACGGTCAGCGTCATCCCGCCGCACCGGACTGAGGCCCGCCCGCCCACGTACAGCATGTCGCTGGGGAGCACCGTCTGGACCAGGCCGTGCGCGGAGACGACCACGGCTTCCCGGCCTGCGCGCACCCGCAGGCCCGTCGGGGTCAGCTCAACCGAGGCGAGCGCTGCGCCATCCTCGCTCCTGGCCAGCCCGCCGGCGGGCACTGCCCCTCCCGCCCGGGCGATGCTCCCGCCCGGTTCCGCCGGGGCGGGCTGGGCCGGGTGCGGCATCGATCCAGGCACGCGGCCGGCCTCCCCGTCGGCAGCACGTACCTCACCTGGGTGCTGAACCGGGCTGACCTGCGCTACCCCACCGGGGTCCTCACCGCCGGGGCCGTCCGCGCGGGCGGTTACCGGCAGCGGCTCCGGTGC
>CAMCQD010000340.1 GCA_945876925.1 uncultured Dermatophilus sp. | reverse complement strand
TGGCCATCGTCGGCCTGATGTATGAGCTCGCCGAGGGCCAGGCCCGCGTCGTCCGCGTCGCCGGGCAGATCAACGGGCTCGACGACCCGGCCTGGTAACCCGCCTGACCGCCGTCCCTCCTCACCGGGCGCGCCGCCTGAGACGCTGGCGGCGCCCCGCGCGGCCCGGCCAGCCCCGGGTCAGCCCGGCGCTCACAGGGTCAGCTCGCGGCGCACCACCTCGGCCAGCCCGCTAGCCACCGAGTGGGCCTGCTCGCTGGTGCCCGCCTCGACCATCACCCGCACCAGCGGCTCGGTTCCCGACTTGCGCAGCAGCACCCGCCCGCTGCCGGCCAGCTCGGCGCTAGCGGAGGCCACCGCCTGCTGCACGGCCTCGCTGCTCTCGACGGCGTCCTTGTCGACGCCCGCGACGTTGATGAGCGCCTGCGGCAGCCGCTGCATCACCGCGGCCAGCTCGTGCAGCGGGCGCCCGGTCGCGGCCACCCGCGCGGCGACGCACAAGCCGGTCAGGGTGCCGTCCCCGGTCGTGGCGTGGTTGAGCTGGATGACGTGCCCGGATTGCTCGCCGCCCAGGCTGTAGCCGCCGGCGAGCATGTCCTCCAGCACGTAGCGGTCCCCGACTGCGGTCGTGCGCACGGTGATCCCGTGCCGCTCCATCGCCTGGAACAGCCCCAGGTTGCTCATCACGGTGGTGACCAGGGTGTCCTGGGCCAGCTCGCCGTGCTCCCGCAGGCCCAGGGCCAGCATGGCCATGATCTGGTCACCGTCGACGGGGGCACCGGTGTGGTCTACGGCCAGGCACCGGTCGGCGTCGCCGTCGTGGGCGATGCCCAGGTCGGCCCCGTTCTCCACGACCGCGGTCTGGAGCATCTCCAGGTGGGTGGAGCCGTAGCCGTCGTTGATGTTGAGGCCGTCGGGGTGGGCGCCGATGGCCTTGACGCTCGCCCCGGCCGCCCGGAACGCCTGCGGGGAGACCCGGCTGGCAGCGCCGTGAGCCGCGTCGATCACGATGGTGAGCCCGTCGAGCCGGTGCGGCAGCGCCGAGAGCAGGTGGGCGACGTACCTGGAGTTGGCGTCGGTCAGCTGACGCACCCGCCCGACCCGGAAGCCGACCGGCCGGTCCCATTCCTGGCCGAGCCGGGCTTCGATGGCGTCCTCGACGCTGTCCTCGAGCTTCACGCCGCCGGGGGCGAAGAACTTGATCCCGTTGTCGGGCATGGGGTTGTGGCTGGCCGAGAGCATGACGCCCAGGGCCGCGCCGAGATCCTTGGTAAGGAAGGCGATGGCGGGGGTGGGCAGCACGCCGGCGTCGTACACGTCGACCCCGGCCGAGGCGAGCCCGGCGATGACAGCGGCGCTGAGGAATTCACCGGAGGCGCGCGGGTCGCGTCCCACCACGGCGGTCAGGCGCCCGCCGCCATTCTGATTGCGCTCGCTGAGCTCGTGGGCGGCGGCCGTGGAGAGTGCGAGCGCGAGCTCGGCGGTGACCTCCCGGTTAGCCAGCCCGCGAACTCCATCTGTCCCGAACAGCCTGGTTGCCACGCGCGGTCCCCTTCCAGCGTTGTGTGACGCCGCCCCTGCGGGCAGCCGACGTACGCAACCGCCAGGCGGCGGCTGCCGGATGCGGTGTCAGGCCGGCCGCGACGCAGTCCGGCGCCGGACCCGGCGCCCGCGCTATCGCGGTCCCCACCGGACACTGCGGCATAGCCTAACCGCGTCCCGGCGTAGCGTCGTGGGTCCGGCGCGGGCCCGCGCCGGCGTTCCGGCCGCAGGTGCGAAAAATGGCCGGTACCGCACCGGGTACCGGCCATTTCCAGGTGGCGCCGCACAGCGCCGGGGACGTGCGGCACCCGCGCCGGGGAACCCCGGGCGGTAGCTTCCGCAGCGCCCGGGGCTGCGGTCAGCGCTTGGAGTACTGCGGAGCCTTGCGGGCCTTCTTCAGGCCGGCCTTCTTGCGCTCGGGAACGCGGGCGTCGCGGGTGAGCAGTCCGGCCTTCTTCAGCGCGGGCCGGTTGAGGTCCACGTCGATGCCGTTGAGGCTGCGGGCGATGCCCAGGCGCACGGCCCCGGCCTGGCCGGAGGGGCCGCCGCCGCCGACGCGGACGAGCACGTCGTAGGCGCCTTCGAGCTCGAGCACCTTGAACGGCTCGTTGACGATCTGCTGGTGCACCTTGTTCGGGAAGTAGTCCTCCAGCGAACGGCCGTTGATCTTCCACTCCCCCGTTCCCGGGACGATGCGCACGCGGGCGATGGCCTGCTTGCGGCGTCCGGTGGCGGCGCCGGGGGCCGAGGCGGAGGCGCGGCGGACGGGCTCCTCGCCGCCGGCCTCAGGGGACTCGGTGGTGTATTCGGACAGCGCCGGCTCGTTTTCCTCGAGCTGGGCCTCGATGTCGATGTCGGTCACGGTTCTCCTCGTGTTTCACTGCGTCAGGTCACGTACGCGAAGCGTGCGATTACTGCGCGACCTGCGAGATGTCGTAGGGCACCGGACGCTGGGCCTGGTGAGGGTGGTCGGGGCCGGCGTAGACCTTGAGCTTGGAAAGCTGCTGGCGCGCCAGGGTGTTCTTGGGCAGCATGCCGCGGATGGCCTTCTCGACCGCGCGCTCGGGGTGCTTGGCGAGCAGCTCGGTGTAGCTGGTGGCGCGCAGGCCGCCGGGGTAACCGGAGTGGCGGTACGCCTTCTTCTGGGCAGCCTTGTTGCCGGTGAGGGCAACCTTGCCGGCGTTGATGATGATGACGAAGTCGCCGGTGTCGACGTGCGGGGCGAACGTCGGCTTGTGCTTGCCGCGCAGGAGCTGCGCGGCCTGCGAGGCGAGGCGGCCGAGAACGACGTCGGTGGCGTCGATGACGTGCCACGAACGCTCGATGTCGCCCGGCTTCGGGGTGTAGGTACGCACGGGTGCCTTGCTTTCTTCTTGACTGCGGTTCCGGCACCGCCTGCCTGCCCCGGCTGCTGGCCGGAACGACTCGGTCGCGGTGCATCACGGACGCCGGGAGACGCCCGCCCGCGAGCTGGCGGACGTCTCCCGGACTCTCCGGGGCGGGCTTGCTTCCCGTGCCCGCCCCCGGATGCCGCGATGGGTCTCGCCGCGCCGAACTGCGCGGAACGTCATCCAGGATACCGAGCCGGGCACACCGGTCACGAATCCGTCCGACCGGGCCGCTACCTGCGAAAACAGCTGGTCCTCCGGCACTGGCAGATCGTATGCAGCCAATATATGCATAAGAATTCTGCATAGATTGGCT
>CAMCQD010000339.1 GCA_945876925.1 uncultured Dermatophilus sp. | reverse complement strand
GACGCTCCCCGGGGCAGCCTTCGCGAGCGCGGCGGCGATCTTCAGGCCGTGTTCCCCGGCCTGGTCGACGACGATCCGCCGGTCCACGACGAGGTAGATGCGGCGCCGCCCGAGACCAGCCGGAACTTCCCCGCCGGCGCTCATCGCCAGCAAGAACACCGCCATATCCAGCATCGACGTCTTACCCAGTCCCGTGGGCACATCGACCATGCCCGGCCAGGTGCCGCGTTCGGCGGTCTCCTCAACCACGGCGGCCTGCCACGGGAACGGCGCGTAGCCGTGCACCTCCTCGAAGAAACGCGCGAAGCCGTCGGCGCTCACCGGGCACCCCCGCTGCTCTCCGGGGCGAACAAGCCCACGCCGGAATACCGGCCCGCACCGGCCAGCACCGGGCCGCGCACCTGCTCGCCGAACACCACCCGGACGTGCCGGTACAACCGCCCCCGGCAGCGCTTCGGCAGTTCCGGGGGCCTCAGCCTGACCGCCCCGGAAGTCAGCGGCTGCCTGCTCAGCTCGACCTCGTGAGGCGCCGGTAAACCCGCCTGCCCGAACGAGGTCAGCACCGCCGCGGCCAGGTCGCCGTCCTTGGGGTAGCGGTCCAGCACCAGCGGCGTCACCGACACCCACTGGCGGGACGATCTCGTCCAGCGGTCAGCGGTCGCGCTGTACGGCAGCGGATCATCCGGCGCGTACCCCAGCTCGAAAGGTTCCGCCAGCCCCGGCACGTGCAAGGTGAGGCGCTGGTCGCCCGCCTCGCCGAGGATGCCCCGCAGGATGCGCCGCCGCTCCTCCCGCTCCAGCCCGGGAATCGCGACCGCCAGCCCCATGAGCTGACCATCACTATGCTCGAACCCCGCGAACGGCAAGCCCAGATAGGCGACGTGCGGCTCCCCCGGCAGGCCATGACCGTGCAACGCCGGCGGCAGCGGCTCCCTGGTCTGGCTCATGACCTTCTTGCGCAGCGCCGACGTGAACCGGGCGACCAGGTTCCCGGGCGGCCGCTCACCGATGAACCGCAGCACCACCAGGTCCGGGTACGGCGACTCGGACGGCGCCGGCCCCGGTGCGGGCTCGACGGCTCCAGCCAGGCGATACGAGCATCGCGCCCGGGGTCCGGCCGCCTGCCACGCCGGCAGATCAAGCTCATGGAGGGCGTCCAGCTCCTCCAGATCCCCGGGGTACGGCACCCGGATCTGCATCGTCCCCTGCTCGCGGCCGACCGGCTCGTACGTGGCGAGACCGGGGAGCGGCTCGGCGACGACCGGCCGGCTGAACTGGAGGATCGCCGGCGAGGTCGACCGCCCCAGGTACGGCACCCGGCGCGCCAGCCGCTCCAGCCCGGCCAGGGTCTCGTCCGGCAGCGCACCGGCATCGTCGCAGTCGAACTGCACCCGCACATCCAGCGGTACTGCACCGGCCCGCTCCCGGTAAGCGCTGACCCTGCCCGGATGAACCTGGTGCCCGCCCTCCTTCTCGCGCGCGTTCGTCACGGCATACCCGCGGGTGCGCGTCCGGTTCGCCCCGGAGACGTGAATCCGCGGGGGTGCCAGGCGTTCCAGTTCAGCGAGCGGGCCAGTCTCGTCATCGGCGGCCACCGAGCGCAGCGCGGAGAACACCCGCGCCGGGTGAGGCGGCCACTCAGCTGCCCTCGGGTCGTCCCCGCCTCCGGCGTCATACCGCCCGCTTAACAGCGTGATATCCAGGCGAATCGTCATGTCATTCGCCTGCTGCGGCCTCGGCCTTGGTGAGGGAGAACTCGATCGCCGACGCCAGCGCCGGTGACGGCGTGAACTCAACCGTTATCGGCTCCAGCTGCATCGGCTCCCTGGCCGCCTCCCAGGCCTCGTTGAATAGCTTGATCGCCTCAGCTGCCGTCAGCGTGAACGCCTCCGCGACCCCGCCGCGGCCGATCCACTCCAGAGTCTCAGTCTCCTGAACCAGGTCGCAGCCGCTACGCAGCCACACCCCGGCGCCGCCGAACGCGAGCCGGTCCCCGAGCAGGGCGAGCGCGAGCAGCAGCACCCGGGCGGCGTCCTGGGCGGACTCGTCCCGGTTCCCGAACCGGACCCGCCGGGTGGCGGTGAGGCTGAGCACGCCGAGCCGGCTGGCTTGGGTAATGGTTACCCCGCCGTGGGCGGCGTTCGGGGCGATGTTCCCGTGACCGATCTTGCTGAGCTTGGCGTCCTTCTTCTTCGCGGCGTTCGGCGAGTACGTCCACGCGTCGTTGTCACCGGTATGGGACCCGGTGAGGTTCGCCGGGTCCATCCGGCCGGCCTTGCGGACACCGGGCACCGGATCCCAGCCGATCATCTCGCTGCTGTACAACCGCGGGAACTTCGCCGGGCGCCCCTTGCGGTGGCTGTTCCACCCGCCGTACACCAGCGTGCCCGGGTCGTATTGCAGCAGCGCCGATGCGTCGGCCAGCGATGCTGCCTGCAGTGTCTTGCCAATGCTGGTCGCGTCGAACTTCTTGCCGTCGCGCATGGAGTCGCGCCAGTAGGCATCGAAGGCACGGTGGGGTGCCTCCAGCCCGGTCAGCTCGAAGCTCGCGGTCCCCTCGTGCACGAGCCGCAGCATGGGCAGGCGCACCTGGTCGCGCCGCCACGCAGCGGCGATCGCCTCCTCACAGCGGTTCGCCTGCGAGGGCACCTGGTCGAGCACGACAGCCTTGCGCACCTGCCCGTCATAGGCACGGTCCTCCAGCAGGTACGGCGACTCGCCCGCCCGGCTGACCGGGAAGGTCGGCGGGAATACCCGGCTGCCCGGCCCCCCGCTGGGCTGGTACGTAGCCGTGATGCGAATCGCAGCCCACTCCGGATCCCGGAGCTTGGTTTCCAGCGCGGACAGCGTGAGCTTCGTCATCTTCATGCCTCTCTCATCATTCAGCTGATCTACGGCCGGGGCATCGGCCCTGCGACGCCGGCCGGCCCTCCCCCCAGGGCAGCGCCCGGCCGGCCGGCGTCGCCGCGAACTGGCACGTAACCGGACGCTCGTCCATGAGGGTCATCATGGACGATGCCACCGGCAGTGTTGACGCCGTGAGCGGCCCTGCGGGATGGCGGAACCGGCAGCTCAATACCGGCTGGCGACGGCCCTGCCAGGCACAACCCGCCTCCGATTAGCCTCTGTCCCGCAAGAATCCGGCCTGCATCAGCACTGCGACGGTGAGGCATATCACTTCACCGCGGAACAGTGGCAGCTCTTCGCCGGCAGATTCTCCCGGCGAAGATCGTTGTAATGCGCAGCG
>CAMCQD010000338.1 GCA_945876925.1 uncultured Dermatophilus sp. | reverse complement strand
TGCTTACGAGGCGGATTCGCGTGCGTCCCGCTCCCGGGCCCGCTCCAGGGCGCGCTTACGGAAACGCTCGCTCTGCTCGGCGATCGCGGCCGCCACGGCCTCGTCCCGGGTGAGGCACAGCTGCGTCTGCGGGTCGAAGACGTGCATGAGCTTCGGATCGAACGCCAGGTGCGCCTCATCCCCTTCGGGAATGCGCGAGTTCGGGTCGATGCTGACCGTGACCTGGGTACGCAGCGACTCGCCGTCGAGTTCCCGGTCGAGTTCCTCCAGCGTGGCCAGCACGCTGCCGTCGGCCTCGAACGGGATGTACCCGTACTGCGTGTCGCCCAGCCATTCGGTCTGGTCGACGACGGCCTTGAAGTCGACCATGCCGGGGCCGAGATTGCCGAACGAGGCGTCCTTGAAGTACTCGGGCCGGATGCCGACGATGACGATCTCTTTACCGGCTACCTTGGCGGCCAGGTCACCGGGGATCGGCACGTCGACGAATGGCAGCCGCAGCGACTGGCCTTCCACCCGCGCGGGGATGAAGTTCATCGGCGGGGATCCGATGAAGCCGGCGACGAACAGGTTGACCGGCTGCTCGTACAGCTCCCGCGGCGAGGCGCACTGCTGCAGCACGCCCTTCTTGAGCACCGCGACCCGGTCGCCCAGGGTCATCGCCTCGGTCTGGTCGTGCGTGACGTAGACCGTGGTGATGCCCATGCGGCGCTGCATGCGCGCGATCTCGGTGCGCATCTGGCCGCGCAGCTTGGCGTCCAGGTTCGACAGCGGCTCGTCGAACAGGAACGCGTCGGCCTGGCGGACGATCGCGCGGCCCATGGCGACGCGCTGGCGCTGGCCACCGGACAGGTTGCCCGGCTTGCGCTCGAGGTGGTCGTTGAGTTCGAGCATGGCTGATGCCTTGCGGACCGCCGCGTCGATCTCGGCTTCGGAGTGCTTGCCCTTCTCCAGCCGGAGCGGGAAGGCGATGTTCTCGTACACCGTCAGGTGCGGGTACAGGGCGTAGTTCTGGAACACCATCGCCAGGTTGCGCTGCCGGGGAGCCAGGTCGTTGACCCGCTTCCCGTCGATGGACAGATCACCGGAGGTGATGTCCTCCAGGCCCACGATCATCCGCAGGAGCGTGGACTTACCGCAGCCGGAGGGACCGACCAGGATCATGAATTCGCCATCGGCGATATCGATGCTGACGTCGTTGACCGCGGGGAAACCGTCACCGTACTTCTTGACGATGTGGTCGAGCTTGATCTGTGACATGTGAGTGGCTCCAATTTCTGGGTCTTCGCGTCAGCCCTTGACTGCGCCGGAGGTGAGGCCGGCGACGATCCGGCGCTGGAAGATGAGGACGAGGATGACGACGGGAATGGTCACGACCACGGCGGCAGCGGCGATCGCGCCGGTGGGCTGCTCGAACTGCGAGGCGCCGGTGAAGAACGCCAGCGCGGCCGGCACCGTCCGGGCGCTATTCGCGGTCAGGGTGGAGGCGAACACGAAGTCATTCCACGCGGTGAAGAAGGTGATGATGCCGGTGGTGAACACCCCGGGGGCGGCCAGCGGCACGATCACCTTGCGGAACGCCTGCCAGCTGGTGGCGCCATCGACCTGAGCGGCCTGCTCCATCTCCCACGGGATCTGCTGGAAGAACGCGGACATGGTCCAGATCGCCAGCGGCAGCGTGAGGGACAGGTACGGCAGGATCAGTCCGGGGATGGTGTCGAACAGGCCGATCCGGCGCCACAGGTCGTACAGCGGGGTGGCCAGCGAGATCACCGGGAAGAACGACACGCCCAGCGCGGTGCTGAGGATGAGGGCCTTGCCGGGGAAATCGAGCCGGGCGATCGCGTAGGCGCAGAACGTGGCCAGGATGACCGCCACCACGGTGGCGATCAGCGACACGATGATCGAGTTCATCAGCGCTGGCACGAACAGATCGCGGGCACCGCCGGTGAAGATCAGCTCGTAATTCTCCAGCGTCGGCTGCTTCGGGAAGAAGTTCCCGAAGGTGTTGGCGTCGGGCAGGGACAGCGCCTCGACCGACTTGAGGGACAGCGAGAAGATCCACAGCAGCGGGATAACCGTCCAGATGATGATCGGGATCGACAACCACGTGTAGGTCATCGTGCCCTTAGCGGACTGCTTGGCCACGGGTCAGCTCCTTCCCTCGGCGAGGTTGACCCTGAAGCCCTTGATGAAGAGCAGGGCGATGACGATGACGAACAGGAACAGCAATGTCGAGATCGCCGATCCGAGGCCGATCTCGACCCGGTTGATCGTCTGGTTGTAGGCCAGCAGCGACAGCGTCGTCGTGTCGTGCGACCCGCCGGTCATGATGAACACGTTGTCGAAGATGCGGAACGCGTCCAGCGTGCGGAACAGCAGCGCGACCATGATGGCGGCCTTCATGTTCGGCAGGATGACGCGGAACAGGCGCTGCCAGAAGGTGGCCCCGTCCACCTTGGCCGCTTCTTCCATCGCCTCGTCGACCTGGGCCAGGCCGGACAGGAGCAGCAGCGACATGAACGGCGTGGTCTTCCAGATCTCCGAGAGGCAGATGATGGCCAGCGACGACCACATCCCGCCGAACCAGTCGTACTCCAGCGGGAACGCCCCGAAGGTGAGCACGTTCAGCCAGTAGTTCGCGAAACCGGAGCTGACCCCGAAGCCGAAGAACCAGGCGAAGGCCGAGACCACGGTGATGATGGAGTACGGGATGAGCACGATCGTGCGCAGCGTCCTGCGCGGCAGCACGATGCGGTGCATCACCATCGCGATGACCATGCCGAGGATGAGCTCGATGACGACGGTCACGACGGTGATGAACAAGGTCACGCCGGTGGACTGCCAGAACACCGCGTCCGACAGGGCGACCATGTAGTTGCCCAGGCCGACGAACTCGCGCGCCGCCGGGTCGGTGAGCCGGAAGCTGAACAGCGAGCTGTAAAGGGCCTGCAGGATGGGGTAGGCAGTGACCGCCACCATGACGACGAACGCCGGCCCGGCCAGCGTCCAGCCCAGGCGGCGCTCGGCGCGTGCGCGGTCGCTGAGCCGTGCTTTAACCCCCGCCCGGGACGGGGCAGACGATGCGGTGCTCACAACAGTGCCTTCCCGTTGAGGACGTTGGTGATGAGCTCAGTCGATTCCTTCGGCGTGGTATCCGGGCTGACCGTCTCCGGGGGGCTCCAGGTGCGCTGCAGCGCGGTGGAGATGTCGCCGTAGTACTGCGTGATGGGCCGCGGGGCTCCGGT
>CAMCQD010000337.1 GCA_945876925.1 uncultured Dermatophilus sp. | reverse complement strand
CGCAACCGGATTGCCGGTAACCCCGGCACCGTCGGACTCGGCCTGGTTGGCGTGTTCCTCGTGCTTGCCTCGGTGAACGCGCTCGTGCTCGCCCACGGCGACCGGGTTCGCGAGCTGTCCGCGCTGCGCCGGCTGAGTGCGACCCCGGCGCAGACGCAAGGCATGGTGGCCTGGGAGATGACGCTCACCGTAGGCGCGACCTGCCTGCTCGGCCTGACTGCGGTGGCCTGGATGGGATTCGCGATGGCCGGAGCCGACCTGGGCGCGACCTTGTGGGCCTACCCGGCCGGGCCGCTCGCGGCCATCGCAGGCTTTGCACTGCTGGTAACTGTCACCGCGAGCCTGTTCGTCGTCCGCTCCCTCCAGCGCCGTATCAGCCAGCGGGATCAGAGCTAGTAGTAGTAGCTGATGGAACGCGACATGTCACTGATGAGCTACTGAAACGCAAAGCGCGGCAACGGTGCGCAAAGCCCGGTCGCGCGGGCGTAAGAGAGTGCCTGTATCTGGGGAGTTGGTGGCGGGGCCGTGCGCAGGCATTGATCAAGGGATCGGACGGGCGCGTGCTGATGTACTTGCCATGGGACGGGAACGTGGGGTTTGCCGGGGAGGACGAGCGGTTTCCGCAAGCCCCGTGCCCGCCGCAGTCGCAGCAGGGCGCCGTTAGGCTGGCGGTGTGGTTGCCGAACTGACCGGTGGCGCGACTGCCACTGACCCGATGGCGGTGGTCGTGCTCGTCTCCGGTAGCGGGACGAACCTGCAGGCCCTCATCGACGCGGCCGGGTCGGGGCGCTGCCCCATCCGGATCGTCGCGGTCGGGGCCGACCGCACCGGGATCGAGGGCCTGGCCCGGGCCGGGCGGGCGGGAATCCCCGCGTTCGTGGTGGCCATGCGCGACCACCCTGACCGCGCCGCCTGGGACCGTGCCCTCACCGCGGCCGTGCTGGCGTACCGCCCGGCCCTGGTCGTCGGGGCCGGGTTCATGAAGATCGTCGGCCCGGCGTTCCTCGAGGAGTTCGCCGGCCGGTTCATCAATACCCACCCCGCCCTGCTGCCCGCCTTCCCGGGAGCGCACGGGGTCCGCGACGCGCTCGCCTACGGCGTCAAGGTCACCGGCGCCACCTGCCACTTCGTCGACTCCGGAGTGGATACCGGCGCGATCATCGACCAGCGCGTCGTCGCCGTCGAACCCGGGGACGACGAGTCCTCCCTGCACGAGCGCATCAAGGCCGCCGAGCGCGACATGCTCGTCGAGGTGGTCACCGCCCTGGCGGTGCGCGGTGTGCGCATAGCCGGCCGGTGTGTCCGGTTCGGTGACGGCTAGGCTGGCCGCACCACGACTGGCGAAGGTGGATCACCACCGGGGAGTGAAGCAAGCGGGGCATCGCACGCCTGGGTGCCCGCGACAACCGCGCCCGACAGGAGCCTTGTGCCCGTGAACGCTCAACCTTCCCCCGTAGTCAGCAGCGACGCCCCCGGCCGCCGCCCGGTGCGCCGTGCGCTCCTGTCGGTCTACGACAAGACCGGCCTGGCCGGGCTCGTCCGGGGCCTGCACGACGCCGGAGTCGAACTCGTCTCCACCGGCGGATCGGCCGCCGCCATCGAGCAGGCCGGCCTGCCGGTGACGCGGGTGGAGCAGCTCACCGGCTTCCCCGAGTGCCTGGACGGGCGGGTCAAGACGCTGCACCCGCGGGTGCACGCCGGCCTGCTGGCCGACACCCGCAAACCGGACCACCTGGCCGCCCTGGCCGGCCTCGGCATCGCCCCGTTCGAGCTGGTCGTGGTGAATCTGTACCCGTTCGAGGCCACCGTCGCCTCCGGGGCGGGCATCGATGAGTGCGTCGAGCAGATCGACATCGGCGGCCCGGCCATGGTCCGCGCCGCCGCCAAGAACCACCCCAGCGTCGCCGTGCTCACCAGCCCTGCCCAGTACGATGACGCGCTCGCGGCGGTGCGTGCCGGCGGCTTCAGCCTCGGGGCCCGTAAGGCGCTGGCCGCCCGGGCCTTCGCGCACACCGCCGCCTATGACATCGCAGTCGCCTCGTGGATGTCCGGCGCGCTGGACGACGCCCCGGACGGCGCCGGCTTCCCGGACTGGGCGGGCCGCTCGTACACCCGCAAGGCCGTGCTGCGCTATGGCGAGAATCCGCACCAGCAGGCCGCGCTGTACCAGGACAGGTCCGGCGGCGCGGGCCTGGCCCAGGCCGAGCAGCTGCACGGCAAGGCGATGAGCTACAACAACTACATCGACGCCGACGCCGCCCTGCGCGCCGCCTACGACCACGGCGACGTGCCCGCTTGCGCGATCATCAAGCACGCCAACCCGTGCGGTATCGCGGTGGCCACCGAGGCCGAGGGCATCGCCGGGGCGTACCGCAAGGCGCACGAATGCGACCCGGTGAGCGCCTTCGGCGGCATTATCGCCGTCAACCGCCCGGTCACCGCGGCGATGGCCGGGCTGGTCAAGGACGTCTTCACCGAGGTCGTGGTGGCCCCGGAGTACGAGCCACAGGCCCTGGAGATCCTCACCGCCAGGAAGAACCTGCGCCTGCTGCGGACCCCGGCCCCGCTGCGCGGCGGCGTCGAGATCCGCCCGGTCAGCGGCGGGCTGCTCATGCAGCAGCGTGACCTGATCGACGCCGTGGCTGAGCCCGCCGCAGATGGCGCGTCACCCCGGGGGCACGGTGACGACCCGTCGGCGTGGGCGCTGGTGGCCGGTGGGGCGGCCGATGCGGCCACCCTGGCTGACCTGGCGTTCGCCTGGCGCGCGGTGCGGGCCGTGAAGTCCAACGCGATCCTGCTGGCCCGGGATGGCGCCTCGGTCGGAGTCGGGATGGGGCAGGTCAACCGGGTTGACTCGTGCCACCTGGCGGTCAGCCGCGCCGGGGCCGCGCGGGCCCGCGGGGCGGTGGCTGCCTCGGACGCGTTCTTCCCGTTCGCCGACGGCCTGCAGGTGCTGCTCGCCGCCGGGGTGCGTGCCGTCGTCTCCCCGGGCGGGTCGATCCGGGACGGCGAGGTAATCCAGGCCGCCCGGGACGCCGGGGTGACCTTGTACTTCACTGGGACCAGGCACTTCGCGCACTGATCCCGGTCCCCGGGCCGCTGGCTACGGCAGGGCCCGGGCGGCGGATACGGCCGCGTCCAGGATGGCCACCGACGGGGTCTCGTTCACCGCGTAGGACACGAGCATCACGGTGGATGACCCGATCCGGGTGACCGCGACGTCCTGGGTGAGCACGGGCAGGGCGGTCG
>CAMCQD010000336.1 GCA_945876925.1 uncultured Dermatophilus sp. | reverse complement strand
TCTTCGCCGAAGGGGCCGTGCAGCAGCGGGAGCACGACGTCGATGTCTCCCAGGGAGCGCACCTCGCGTCCCTGTTCGACGAGGCGCATCTCCCGGTCGCCCACGACTAGCGGGTTGGTGACGTGGGCGTCGCCGGTGCCGGGCACTTCGGGCAGCTGCCCGCCGGTGATCTGCAGGGCTGAGGTGTCCTCGGGCATGAGCACCCAGCGGCCGTTCCTGGCTATCCCGATGGGGACTACGTCGAAGGCGTCACGGTCGATGGCACCGAGCACCCCGGCTGCGGTGACGCATGAGATGGAGTGCTCGGAGGACCGGCCGCCGAAGATGACGGCGACCCGGGGCTTACGGGGCTGGGCGGGGGCTGAAGTGCTCATCGACCACAGACTCTATGCCCATTCGCCCGGCCCATCACCCTGCCTGGGGACTGGCTTCTCGGACTTGCGCTGCCGGCTCATGAGCATCTCGCCGATGAGGTCCGGGCGCTGGCCGTCGTGCACGATCGCGACCACGGATTCGCAGATGGGCATATCGACGCCGGCGGACCTGGCCAGGTCGAGGATCGACACGCTGGAGGCGACTCCCTCGGCGGTCTGCTGGGTGCGGGCGATGACCTCCGCTAAGGACATGCCCTGGCCCAGTCCCACGCCGACGCGGTGATTGCGCGACAGCGGCGACATGCACGTGGCGATGAGGTCGCCGACTCCGGCGAGCCCGGAGAAGGTGGCCGGGTCGGCGCCGAGGGCCGCTCCGAGCCGGACGGTCTCGGCGAGGCCCCGGGTGACGATGGTGGCCTTGGTGTTGTCGCCGTAGCCCATGCCCTCGGCGACGCCGACGGCGACGGCGACGACGTTCTTGGTGGCCCCGCCCAGTTCGACTCCGATGATGTCGGAGTCGGTGTAGGGGCGGAAGTACGGGGTGGCGCAGGCTTCGGCGACGCGTTCGGCGGTCTGGGGGCAGGTGGAGGCGACCACGCTGGCGGATGGCTGGCAGGCGGCGATTTCCCGGGCCAGGTTGGGCCCGGAGACCACGGCGATGCGTTCGGGCGCGACTCCGGCGACGTGCTCGACCACCTGGCTCATCCGCGCCGTGGTGCCTTGCTCGATGCCTTTGAGCAGGGAGACGACGATCGCGTCGGCGGGGATCAGGTCGCGCCAGGCGGCGAGGTTGGCCCGCAGGGATTGCGATGGCACGGCCAGGACGACCAGTTCGGCTCCGTCCAGCGCGGCCGCGATGTCGCCGGTGGCTTCGATGGCCTTGGAGAGCACGACGCCGGGCAGGTATTCGGGGTTAGCGTGCTCGGCGTTGATCCGCTTGGCCAGGTCGGCCCGGCGGCCCCACAGCCGCACGGACGCCCCCGCGTCGGCGAGGACGCCGGAGAACGCCGTGCCCCAGCTTCCTGATCCGAGTACGGCGACGTCGCTCACGTTCTCTCCTGCCAGACGGTTCCGCTGCGGGCCGCGACCCGCGTGGCTGCGCGCGTGCACCGGCCACGCCACCGGGTCCACCATAGTGTCCGATGGACTGCCCGGACCGCGATGGCGCCCCCGCCTGCGTCCCTGGTGCCTCCCCAGGCGGTGCCGGGGGCACCGGGGCGTGGACGTTCGTGGTGCCGGTGCGCGATGCCCGGGGTGCCAAGACGCGTCTGGACACCCCTCCCGGGGTGGACCGGGCTGCCCTGGTGCGGGCGATGGCGCTGGACACGGTGGCCGCGCTGACCGGGGCGGGGGCGCGGGTGACGCTGGTGACCGGGGACGGGCTGCTTCCCCTCCTGCTGGCGGGCGCGCCGGTGCGCGTGGTCGCTGATCCTGGCGGGGTCGCCGGCGGCGGCTCGCCCGCCCGGCTCGCCGGGGCCATCATGGCCGGGCTGAGCACGATTCCCGCGCAGGAGCCGGCGGCGGTGGCGCTGGCGGATCTGCCCGCGCTGCGCCCGGCCGATGTGGAGGCAGTGCTGGGTGCGGCCCTCGCCCAGGGGGCCGTGTTCGTCCGGGACGCGGACGGTACCGGAACGACGATCCTGGCCGCCACCCGGCGGGAGGCGCTGCGCCCGGCGTTCGGGCCCGGTTCGGCGCGGGAGCACGCTCTCGTGGCCGCTGAGGCTGGTTTTTCCCTGCCCAGGGCCCGCCGGGACGTTGACACCGCCGCCGACCTGGCCGATGCCCTCCGGCTCGGCACGGGCAGGCACACGACCCGGCTGCTGGCCGGGCGTGACGTCCCCGGCCGGGACTAACCCGGCGCACCCGCCCGGCAACGTCACGGTGAGGGCGGCACGCCCGCCTGGCATGAGCGAGGGCCAGCCCCCGTCCGGTCTCCGGCCAGCCCCCGGGCGCGGCGAAGGCGGGACCGGGTAGCTCCCGGTCCCGCCTTCGGTGAGGACGAGCCTCAGGCGCTCCCTGCTCTCAGCTGAGCCGCGAGGCCTCCGGTCGCGTGCGCGTCCTGAGGTCCGGCGGCTGCCCGCGCCAGGCGCGGGAAGTCAGGCGGATTTCTTGCTCTTGCCGCCCTTGCCCTTCTTCTTGGCGTTGGCGGCGATCACGGCCTGGGCGCGGGCGCGCACTTCAGCGGCCGTCCCGGCTGCCGCGCGGGCCGCTGCGGGCGTGCCCTTGGGCAGGGTCGCAGGCTCGGCGACGTACATCTTGAAGGCGGTACCCGGGCGGAACTTCGGGACCGCAGTGGAACTGATCCGCACCGACTCGCCGGTGCGCGGGTTACGTCCGGTACGCGCGGCGCGGTCGACCCGCTCGAACGTACCGAAGCCGGTGATTCCGACTTTCCCCCCGGCGGCGACTTCACGGATGATGACGTCGAAGATCGCCTCGATCGCGTCAGCAGCGGCCTTCTTGCCACCCAGGCGGTGCTCGAGAGCATCAACCAGATCGGCCTTATTCACTCTTGTTCTCTCCCTCCAGAGAATCCAGCCCGGTCACCCGGCCTGGGTGCGCGGCACGAGCATCGCGCCCCCCACATCCGTGTGCCGCGCCCGGGAGGCAGGCGGTCGCCCACCTGCACCGGGCTGCGATGCTGAACCACGCAGCCAACCCCGACCAGGTCGGGCGCGCTGCGCCGCGGCGTTGCTCTACCGAATCCGGCGGACTGCCGGACACAACCTCTTTATCGGCATGAGCACTCATGATGCCCAGCGGAATCGAGGGGAATTGCTGGAGAATCCATGAAGAAACCCTGCATGGGGAGCCGGATTTGGCGTCTTGGGCCGCCTATCCCTTTGGGGCTCAATGAGTTTCGCGAAAACTACACGAACGTCTGA
>CAMCQD010000335.1 GCA_945876925.1 uncultured Dermatophilus sp. | reverse complement strand
CGCGAGAACCTGTCGTGGACCAAGGACGCCCCCGCCCCGTCGCTGCCGGCCGCGACCTCCCCGGCCGGCAAGACCATCAAGCTGGCCACCTACGATGACCGCGCCGAGCTGCCCGAGTCGATCACCCTGATCGCCGACCAGCTGCGCGCGGCCGGGTTCACCGTGCCCGCCCCGGTGGTCAAGCCGTACGCCCTGCTGGAGAAGGACATCAAGGCCGGCACGTACGACGCCGTGCTCGGCTCCAGGCTGTACGCCGCCAAGGCGAACGACCCGGTCGCCGTGCTGCAGGCCGACTTCGGCTGCAAGGGAACCGCGAACCTCACCTTCCTGTGCAACCAGGCGGTCGACTCGGTGCTGGCCCGCGGCGCCGCCCAGGTTGACGTGGCCGCCCGCCGCGCCGCCGCCGTCGAGGCCCAGACCGCCATCCTCAGCACGGGCGCGTACGTTCCCGTGGTGCACGAGCAGGTCCGGATCGGGCACGCCAAGTCGGTATCCGGCCTGGCCGAGGACCCGCTGGAGCAGACCCTGGTCACCGCCGGCACCACGCTGGGCAAATGACGGCAACCGGGGTAACGGGCGCTGCGGGCACGCTCCCGGCGGCCCGGCGACGCGCCCTCATCCCGGCATCCGCGCTGCGATCGGCGCTAGCCGGGGTGACCGGCGTGCTCGTGGTCGCTATCGGCGCCGGCGCGCTGCCCTGGCTGACCGGCACCGACCCGGCTCGCAGCGTGCTGCGCGCCCGGCACGTCGAAGGCGACCCGGACCAGGCCGCGCTGGACGCCGTCCGCGCCGAGCTCGGCCTGGCGAGCAACCCGTTCGCGGGGGCCTGGGACTGGCTGGCCGGGCTGCTGCACGGCGACCTGGGCACCTCCTGGGTCAGCGGAGCGGCGGTCGCCCCCCGGGTCGGGTCGGCGCTGCTGGTCTCGCTGAACCTGGCCGGGGTGGCCGCGCTGGTGGCGCTGCTGCTGGCCGTGCTGCTGGTGACGCCCCGGGTGATCGCCGTCGGGCGGGGCGGGCAGGCCGCCTCCCGTCCCGTGCACGCGCTCATCGCCGCCCTGGCCGCAGTGCCCGAGTTCGTGCTCGCGGTGCTGCTGGCGGCGATCTTCGCGGTCCGGCTGCGCTGGCTGCCCGCCACCGGCTGGACCGAGCCGCGCGACATGATCCTGCCGGTCACGGCAATCGCGATCAGCGCCACCGGCATCCTGGCCCGGGTGCTGCTCACCGCGATCATCGCGGTCGCCTCGGAGGACTGGGTGCACACCTGGCGGGCCAACGGGGCCCGGCCCTGGCGGATCAGCGCCGAGGTGGCCCGGCGGGCGGTCGCGGTGACGCTGCCGCAGGTGCTGCTGCTGTTCGCCGGGCTGGTCGGGGCCTCGGTGGTCATCGAGGACACCTACGCCATTCCCGGACTGGGCCGGCTTGCCCTGAACGCGGCCCTGGCCCAGGACATCCCGCTAGTGCAGGGGGCCGTCGCCGCGCTGGTCGTGCTCGGGGTGGCGGTCGGCGCGGCCGGTGCCCTGCTGCACCGGCTGCTGCTGGCCCCCGCGCTCGGCGAGGGCCGCGGGGCCGGCGTGGTGCGCCGCGTCGCCCGGTTCCTGCCGACGCCGGCCTGGCGGGTCGCCACCGTGCTGCTGGCCCTGCTCGTGCTCGGCGGGATCCCCCGCTCGGCCGCGATCTCCCCGGCCGAGCGGTACCTGGCACCCTCGTGGGTGCACCCGCTGGGCACCGACAACGCGGGCCGGGACGTGTGGGCCCGGGTCGGTGACGGTGCCCTGCTCACCATCGGCCTGGCCGCCGCGGTGAGCCTGGTGTGCCTCATCGTGGGGCTGGCCGTGGGGCTGCTCGCCCGGGACACCTCGGCCGGGCTGACCGACGCCCTCAACGCGGTGCCCTCGACCTTCCTCGGGCTGGTCGTGGCGGCGGTGCTCGAACCGGGCCTGGGCAGTGCCGCGCTCGCGGTGTGCCTGGTCGGCTGGATTCCGCTGGCGGTGCATACCCGCACGCTCGCGGCCGAGGCCCGGGCGTGCGGGTTCTACCAGGCGGCGATCGTCTCCGGGGCGGGCCGGTGGCGGCTCATCCGGCGGCATCTGCTGCCCAGCGTCATCCGGCCGGTCTCCGGGCATGCCATCATCCGGCTGCCGCACCTGGCGCTGGCGCTCACCGCACTGGGGTTCCTCGGCCTGGGGGCCGGGCACGACTCCCCGGAGTGGGGCAAGCTGCTCTCCGATTCGGTAGCCCATCTGGAACGGGCCCCGTGGGTGGTGGCCGCGCCCGCGATCGGCCTGGTCCTGGTCGGCCTCGTCGCCAACCTGGCCTACGACTCGTGAGGGACCCGGGTGTGCCCGTGCCATCCCGGGCACACCCGGGCGGGGAGGGCCGGTGGCAGGGCTCCCCGCTCCTACCATGGCGATGTGAATGAGCATCAAGACGACGTCAGCAAGTACCGCATCGAGTCCGTGGCCGTCGTCGGAGCTGGTGCGATGGGGGGCATGTACGCCGCCCACTTCGCCCGGGCCGGTTTCACGGTCGCGTTCGTGGCCACCGGCGAGCGGGCCCGGCGGCTGCGTGCCACGCCCCTGACCGTCAACGACGAGCCGCTGGCGGCGGGCGTCGTCGATCCGGCCGGGCCGTTCGATCCGCGCTTCGCCCCGGCCGACCTGGTGCTGGTCGCGGTCAAGGCGGCTCAGCTTCCCGAGGCGATGGACCAGCTCGCCCCGCTGGTGGGCGAGCGCACCATCATCATGTCCATCCTCAACGGCCTGGACAGCGAGGCCGAGCTGGCGCGGCGCTTCGGCGCGGAGAAGGTGCCGCTGGTGGTGGCGCTGGGGATGGATGCCCAGCGGGACGGCCACGCGGTCCGCTACCGGCAGGCGGGGCGGCTGGAGATCGGTGACGCCCCGGGGGCGCTGCACGCCGGCGGTAAGCCCAGTCCGCGGCTGAACGCGCTGGCCGGGGCGCTCACGCGGGCCGGGGTGACGTGGCACCTGTCCGAGGACATCGTGCACACCATGTGGTGGAAGTTCATGGCCAATGTCGGCATGAACCAGGCCTCGGCGGTACTGCGGGTACCCTACGGGGCATTCTGCGCCGACGGCCCGGCCCGCAGCCTCATGTTCGCGCTGCAGGCCGAGGTGATCGATGTGGCTAACGCCGAGGGCATCCGCCTGGGCCCGGACGACCTGGCCAGCTGGGATGCCGTGCTGGCCCGGCAGCCCCCGGCCGGGTGGACCTCGATGCTGCAGGATGTCGTCGCCGGGCGCC
>CAMCQD010000334.1 GCA_945876925.1 uncultured Dermatophilus sp. | reverse complement strand
GCCTTCGTCGTGCCCGGTTCCGGGCCAGTTCATGGAACCGGCCCGGAACCGGGCATGCGATGTGATCTACACTTCGTCGCACGGGCTGTGGCGCAGTTTGGTAGCGCGCGTGCTTTGGGAGCACGATGTCGCAGGTTCGAATCCTGTCAGCCCGACTCCGCGTGCCCTTCCCTCGCCTCCGCCCTGCCGGACCCCGCTGAGCTGCCGATTCAGCAGGCGGGCGGGGCCGGGTTAGACTTGCCTGGCAGTCCGTTCGCGGCATCAGCGGCCGCGCGGACGGCACCTGCGGGTGTAGCTCAATGGTAGAGCCCCAGTCTTCCAAACTGGCTACGCGAGTTCGATTCTCGTCACCCGCTCCAGCACGCCCCCGCAGGTCAGCGCACCTGGTGGGGGCGTCTTCGCACCTCCCCTCTCCCCCTCCGACGCCATTCGTGCCCAATACGTGCCCAATCATGACGCCGTTCCATTCTTATAGAGCGCGTCGAGGGCGTCGGCGATGGCCTTGTCCCGCTCGGCCGTCGCGTGCTGGTAGATCAGGGCGGCACGGATGCTCGCGTGGCCCATGCGCGCCATCAGTTCTCGCGTCGAGGCACCGGAAGCCGCAGCAAAGTGGTTGCCGGTGTGGCGCAGATCGTGCAAGTGCAGCTGGTCGGGGAGGGCCGCCGCAGTACGTGCTGCCTTCCAGATGGGCGCGAAGTTCGACCGGCGCAAGGTGTTGCCGCGCACGCCGACGAAGATTCGCCCGCCGTCGCCGGGTTCGGCGAAGGCCTCCAGATGGGCGATCACTTCGGAACGCAATCCTTCGGGCAGGGCTACCAGGCGCACACCTGCGGCCGTCTTGGGCTGCTTCACAACGATTCTGCCGCCGACTTCCGCCACTGACCTGCGAACGTGAATCGTCATCTCGGCTACGTCGACGTCGTGGCGGGTGAGCGCAATCAGCTCGCCCCAGCGCAACGAGCCGAACACCGCCAGGAGCACGAGCAGCCGATAACGCGGTTCGATGACATCAGCCAGCTTGCCGACCTGACCGAGGTCGAGGATCGGCCGTTCTGGGGTGCGTTCAACACCGCCGCCCTTGATCCGACACGGGTTCTTCTGGATCAGGTCGTCGTCGACAGCGGTTGACATCACCGCACGTAACAGTGAGTACGCCTTGGCCTGGGTCGACTCCCCTACGCCTTTCGTGACGAGATCCTGGCGCCACTTGCGGACCATCATGGGATTCAGGTCCCGCACCAGAACCCTGCCCAGGTAGGGGGCGATGTGGAGGCGGAGCAACGAGCTGTACAGCTCACGGGTGCGGTCGGCTAGGTGCTGCCGTTGTTTGACCCACCGAGACGCATACTCCCCCACCGAAATGCGCGCTGCTTCGGGCGCCAACCACCGACCGAGCGCGAGGTCAGCGGACAAGAGCGACCAAGCCGCCTCGGCGTCGGACTTTGTGCGGAACGTCTGTTCCATCGCTCGCCGCAGACCGTCAGGGCCGGTGTACCGCACCTGATAGCGACCAGAGCTGAGTTTCCTTATGGATCCTCTGTGACGCTTGCTCGCCATCAGAGCGCCCACCTGCGGTATCGGCGCATCGGCTCGACCGTGTTGGCCGCGATGAAGTCGGCCAGCGCGGACTCAGGAATGCGCACGTGACGGCCGACCCGCACGAAGCGGATACGTCGCTCTGCGATGAGCCGCCGAGGGAAACGCTCGGTCGTGCCCAGCCATTCGGCGGCCTGCGCCACATCGAGCAGACGATCGGTCGCGGTAGTCATCGGTCTCGTCTCCTGCGTCTTCGAAGGGAGGGGTCAGTGGGTTTGGGTGCGCCATTGGTGGTGTTCGCGGGCGCGGGCGGCTGCGGCGAGGGCGAGCTGGTGGTCGCCGGGTCGGGGCCAGCCGGTGCCGGCGTATTGCCAGGTGCCGATGACGAGGGTGGTCTCCTCGTCGTCGGCGAGGAGGCGTGCTTCGAGGTCGCGGGTGTCGAGGGGTTGGCCGGTTCGTTGGGAGTGCTCGACGAGGCGGCGGTATCTGGCGCGGGCGGCGCGGAGCTTGCCGAGGGTGACTGAGAAGCGGCGGCTCTTGGTGGAGAAGTGGCCGCGGAAGCCGAGCATGTGCGCCCATTTGCCGAGGAGGGCGTAGTGGTCTCGGCCGGTCTTCGGGTCGGCGGGGACGATTGTGGGGTGCCCGGCGCGGCGGTGCTCGTCACGGGTGCGGGCGAGTTCGTGCAGGCGGCGGCACTCGTCGGCGAGGCGGGCCAGGTGGGGGCGGTGCCCGGTCTGGCGTAGGTCGGTGGCGTCTTTGGTGGCGTATTTGGCGAGGTATCCGGCGACCTGCGCGGGGGTCAGCTCCTCGCTGCTGGTGAGGTCGCGGCGGGCGCGGGTGATGGTCCTGACGTCGAGCTGGGCGCCCCAGGCGAGGACGCGGGGGGTGTCGGTTTCCCAGGCCGGAGGGGCCGTCACCGTGGTGGACCGGGCGGCGGTGGTGGCGGCGTCGGCGAGGTCGTCGGCGGTGAAGGGGCAGGGGGTGCCGGGGCCGTCGGGTCCGTCGAGGCGGATGAGGGCGTGGAAGTGTATCGCTCCGCGGGCCTGGTATTCGGCGACCTTGGCGAACTGGACCGTGCACGCGGTCTTGAGCCGCGATTCGGTGACGCCGATGCGGGCGGCCAGGGCGCGGCGGATGGCGGTGGTGGTGCGCCGCCATAGTTCGGGGGCGTGCCACTGCCACACGACGGCGGTGGTCCAGTCGTAGCAGTCCGGGCACAGGGGCGCGCCGAGGGCGGGGTCGTCCTCGGCGTGCCGGGCGTTGCAGCTCAACCGGACCCCGTGGGGGCACCTGGGTGCCCGGTCCGACGAGCGGGGGCGGCAGGGGCCGCCGCCGGGGCGGGTGCCGTGGACGAGCCCGAAGCTGGGCGCGGTCAGCGTGACGAACAGCAGCGGGCAGGCCGCTACCGTGGCGGGGACGGTTTTGCCGCCGGTGACGCCTGCGCGGATGACCTCGAAGGTGTCCCGCGCGTAGACCCGGGAGCAGGCGGGGCAGACGTGCGCGCGGCGGTTCCCGCACGGCACGTACAGCTCCCCCAGCGGCAGCGCATCGGACGTGAACGAGGAGATGACCTCGCCGGTGGCGGTGTCGACGGTGACCGACGAGCCGCGCAGACGGATCGGGCGGGCGCAGTTCCCCACCCCCGCGAGGGTGCCGGCGAAGGCTTCATGCGTGCCGTCCAGCAGCCGCGCCAGGACCACCGAGCCGGGCAGGGTGCCGGGCAGCTCCA
>CAMCQD010000333.1 GCA_945876925.1 uncultured Dermatophilus sp. | reverse complement strand
GTGCGCGATGTGCTCCAGCGGTATCAGCCGGATGCGCTGCGGTACTTCATCTGCGCGGCCGGGCCGGAGAGCAGCGATTCCGACTTCACCTGGGCCGAGTTCGTGCAGCGCACCAATTCCGAGCTGGTCGCCGGCTGGGGCAACCTGGTCAACCGGACCGCCAGCATGATCGCCAAGCGGATCGGCTCGATCCCCGCGCCGGGCACGCTGGAGCCGGTCGACGAGGCCATCTTGCAGCAGGTCCGGGACGCTTTCAGCACCGTCGGGGACCTCATCGCCCGGCACCGGCAGCGCGCCGCCATCGCTGAGGCGATGCGCGTCGTCGGGGAGGTGAACGCGTACGTTTCGGCGACCGAGCCGTTCAAGCTCAAGGGCGAGGACCAGCGTGAGCGCCTGGAGACGGTGCTGCATGTGCTGGCTCAGTGCGTCAGCGACCTCAACCTCATCCTGTCGCCGTTCCTGCCGCATTCGTCCAATGCGGTGCACGCGGTGCTCGGCGGGGACGGCAACCTCACCCCGATGCCCAGGATGGAGGAGGTCGAGGATCTCCCCTCGGAGGTGGAGGGCGAATCCGCCGGGCTGACCACGTACCCGATCATCACCGGGGATTACAGCGCTTTCCCGCGCTGGGAGTCCACCCCGGTGGTGCCCGGCACGCCGGTCGCCAAGCCGTCCCCGGTGTTCGTCAAGCTCGACCCCTCGGTGGTCGCCGAGGAGCTCGGCCGGCTCGGCCTGGACCAGGAGGGCCAGGCGTCCCCTGCAGGCGGCGCCGCGGAGGATGGCCCCGATCCCGCCGGGCAGGAGCGCGCAGCTCAGTGAGCGCCGATCCTGCCGCGCGGGAGCGCACCCCCCGGCTGCCCGAGCCGCTGCCGGTCCCGGTGGCGGACAACCATGCCCACCTGGACCTGACCCGTCCCGGCGATCCGGTGCGCGACGTGGCGGACATCCTGGCCCGGTCCCGGCGCTCCGGCGTCGACCGGGTGGTGCACATCGGCTGCTCCCCGGCCGACGCCGAGGCCGCGGTCGTGCTCGCCGAGCGGTTCGGGCAGGTGCTGGCCGGGGTCGCGCTGCACCCGAACGAGGCTCCCCGGCTGGCGGCGGCCGGTGAGCTGGATGCGGCGATCAGCCGGATCGGCGAGCTGGCCCGGCATCCGCGGGTGCGGGTCATCGGCGAGACCGGCCTGGACTACTACCGCACCGGCCCGGAGGGGGCCGAGGCGCAGCGGTATTCGTTCCGGCGGCACATCGACCTGGCGGTCGGGCACGGGCTGCCGCTGCAGATCCACGACCGGGACGCCCACGAGGATGTGCTCGCGGTGCTGGAGGAGCACGGTGCTCCTGAGCACACGGTCTTCCACTGCTTCTCCGGGGACGCGGCGATGGCCCGCAAGTGCGTGCAGCGGGGCTACTACCTGTCCTTCTCGGGCACGGTGACGTTCAAGAACGCCCGCGAGCTGCGGGAGGCGCTGGCCGTGGTGCCGCTGGACCGCCTGCTCGTCGAGACCGACACCCCGTATCTGGCCCCGGTTCCCAACCGCGGCGTGGCGAACGGGCCTTATCTCATGCCGGACACGGTGCGCCTCATGGCCCGCGTGCGTGCGGTGCCGGTTCACGCTCTCATCGAGGCGGTCTCGGCCAATGCTGAGCGGCTGTACGGTCCGTGGTAGTGCAGACGCGGCGAACGGGCAGGTGAGGACGGGTGAGCGCGAGGCAGGCCGGCGGGTGCTCGCCAGCCGGGGAGGGCGCGGTGCGGCTGCTGGGAGCAGCTGCGGTCCGGGAACTGGCCGCGGCTGCGGGGATCCGGCCCTCCAGGCAGCTCGGGCAGAACTTCGTCATCGACGCCAACACGGTCCGCCGGATAGTCGCCCTCGCCGGGGTCGGCCCGGACGACGTGGTCGTCGAGGTGGGGCCGGGCCTGGGCTCGCTCACCCTGGCGCTGCTGGAACGGGCGGGCTCGGTCACCGCCATCGAGGCTGATCCTGCGCTCGCGGAGCTGCTGCCGTCGACCGTGGCCCGGTTCGCCCCGGGACGGGAGGGGGCGCTGCGGCTGGTGACCGGCGATGCCCTGCGGGTCACCTCGCTGCCGGGGCCGCCGCCGGATGCGCTGGTCGCCAACCTGCCGTACAACGTGTCCACGCCGGTGATCCTGGAGTTCCTGGCCCGGTTCACCTCGCTGCGGCGGGCGCTGGTGATGGTGCAGATGGAGGTCGCGCAGCGGCTGGCCGCCGGGCCGGGGAGCAAGGTGTACGGGGTGCCCAGCGTGAAGGTCGCCTGGTTCGCCCGGGCCCGGGTCGCCGCCTCGGTGGGGCCGTCGGTGTTCTGGCCGGTTCCGCGGGTCGAGTCCGGGCTGGTGCTGCTGGAGCGCCGCGATCCGCCCGCGGGGGACGTCTCCCGCGAGGACGTGTTCGCTTGCATCGACGCGGCTTTCGCGCAGCGCCGCAAGGGGCTGCGGGCGGCGCTGGCCGCGTGGGCTCCGGGCGCGGACTTCGCCGGGCAGATCCTGCGCGCCGCCGGGATCGACCCGCGCACCCGCGGCGAGGCCCTGGATGTGGCGGCGTTCGCGGATATCGTGCGCGCCCGGGATCAGCTCACCGCCGGGGGCGCGTAGCCGCCTGGCGCGTTCCGGGCCGGTGGCGGACGCGCACTCGTGAGTAGCCTGTGCGCGCGTGGTCCCACGTAGGCTGTCAGTCATGCCTTCGTTGACCGGGCGGCGCGGTGCCGTGACCGTTCGCGTGCCCGCCAAGCTCAACCTTGAACTCATCGCCGGGCCGCGCCGCGGGGACGGCTACCACGACCTGTCCACGGTGTTCCACGCGGTGAGCCTGTTTGACACCGTCACTGTCGAGCCCGCGGACGAGTGGCAGGTGGAGGTGCGGGGACGCTACTCCCGCCTGGTCCCCGAGGGTGAGGGCAACCTCGCCCTGGCCGCTGCCCGGCTGCTCGCCTCCTGGGAGGGCGCGGACCGGCCGGTGCGTATCGTGATCGACAAGCGGATCCCCGTTGCTGCCGGGCTGGCCGGGGGGTCCGCCGATGCGGCCGGGGCGCTGGTGGCCTGCGATGCGCTGTGGGGCCTGGACAGCGACCGGGTCGTGCTCGATTCCCTGGCTGAGCGGCTGGGTAGTGACGTGAATTTCGCGCTCACCGGTGGCACCGCGATCGGGTCGGGCCGCGGGGAGCGGGTGGCGCCGGTGCTGGGCCGGGGCCGGTACGAGTGGGTGCTGGTCACCAGCGATGAGGGGCTGTCCACCCCGGCGGTGTTCGCCGAGC
>CAMCQD010000332.1 GCA_945876925.1 uncultured Dermatophilus sp. | reverse complement strand
GTTCGAGCACTCGCAGACCGTGAAGGAGACGTAGCGAGTGTCACGACTGACTGAACTACTGAGACAGGCCCGCAAGGCCGACAAGCAACTCGGTGACGACCTGGAGAAGGAGTTCGCCGCGCTGATGAAGCGGCGGACGTTCGGCCTGGTCTTCGAGCAGCACCAGCCGGAGGCCGTGGAGTTGCCGGGTCGGGCCGTGCGTCGTGGGGACAAGGTGCGGGTGCTCCCGCCCCGGGGTGAGGTCAAGCAGGGCGACCAGCGACTCTGGCGCGTCGAGCGCATCGAGCGCGTGGATGGGGGCCGCGTGGCTCACCTGCTCGAACTGGACGCCGAGGAGCCGGAGACCCAGGTCGTTATCACCGACGACTTGGTGGTGGTCGCAGAGTTCAACGACCGCATCTACCCGGGCCTTGTGGAGACCGGGCGGGTCGAGCGCGGCGGCGACAAGCCCTTCCACACCGTGATCAACGCAGAGAACTACCACGCCCTGGAGATGCTCACCTACACCCATCGCGGAAAGGTCGACGCCATCTACATCGACCCCCCGTACAACACGGGTGCGAAGGACTGGAAGTACAACAACAACTACGTCGAGGGAGACGACGACTACCGGCACTCCAAGTGGCTGGCGTTCATGGAGCGACGACTTGAAGTGGCCCGCGAACTGCTGAACCTCGAAGATTCCGTTCTTATCGTCACGATTGACGAGAAGGAAGTCCATCGACTCGCCTTGCTGCTGGAGCAGACCTTCCCCGCCGCGCGCTCGCAGATGGTCACCATAGTGATCCAAGGGGCGGGCAGTGTCCGATCAGGACAAATGTCCAGGTCAGAGGAGTATGCGTTTTTCTGCTTCTTCGGTAGGGCGCATCCGCAGTCATGGACTGATGACATGCTCAACGACAATCCGTCGACGGCGCGTTCTAAGGTTCGATGGGAGAGCCTCCTCAGGTCTGGCACCCACAGTGAACGTTGGGAAAGGCCAAACCTCTTCTACCCCATTTTTGTCGAACGCGGAACGGGTGTGATCCACTCCGTGGGCGAGAGCAGGTCAGCCGATGTGCCACGGTCCGCCTGGCAGGTACCTGATGGCTGCTATGCAGTGTGGCCTTTGAAGTCCAATGGCACTGAAGGCAACTGGCGAGTATCACCGAGCGGTCTCGAATCGCTCCGTGCCCTCGGCTATGTCAGGGCGGGAAAGACTGACGAGAGCGGTACGGGTACTTTTTGGTACCTAGGGAAACTGGCACGGAAGAACCTCGCGGAAGGGCTCTTTATTGAGACTGGGCGAGACGACGCCGGGGCCGCGATCGTGGAGGTAGCCAGGTCCTCTCCGAAACGTTTTCCACCTCGGACAGTTTGGACTCGAACTCGACATCACGCTGGGTGGCATGGAACGAACCTGCTCCGATCACTTGTCCCAAATCGGAGATTCCCATTCCCTAAGTCACTATATGCAGTGGAGGACGCTCTACGCACTGCGCTGCTACATAAGCCTGACGCGGTCGTGTTGGACTTCTTTTCTGGATCGGGCACCACAGCCCACGCCGTCATGCGGCTCAACAGGCAGGACGGTGGCCGTCGTCAGTGCATCTCGGTGACGAACAACGAAGTGAGCGCCGAGGAACAGCATGTGCTCCGCAGGAAGGGCCTGCGCCCTGGTGACGAGGAATGGGAGTCGCAGGGCATCTGTGACTACATCACCAAGCCCCGTGTGACCGCCGCGATCACGGGCAAGACCCCCGAGGGCGAGCCGATCAAGGGTGACTACAAGTTCACCGACGAGTTCCCGATGAGCGAGGGGTTCGAGGAGAACGCCGCCTTCTTCACGCTCACCTACGAGGCACCGTTGTCGGTGCGCCACAACCGGGCGTTCGAGCGGATCGCGCCGATGCTGTGGCTGAGGGCCGGGTCGCAGGGCCGGATCATCACCGACTTGGGTGAGGACGGCTGGGACGTGGCCGAGACCTATGGCGTGCTGGAGAACCTGGACCAGGCCGGGGACTTCGTGGCCCGGGTGGCTGAGGAGGATTCGGTGAAGACGGCGTTCATCGTCACGGATGATGACTCGGCGTTCCAGATGGTGTGCCGTGACCTGCCTAGCGCGGTGCTCCCGGTGCGGCTGTACGAGTCGTACTTGCAGAACTTCATGCTGAGGGGTGGTCGCTGATGCGCTACACGTTGAAGGACTACCAGGGCGAGGCCGTCCGAGACGTGCTGCGGAACTTGGAGCAGGCCCGAGACATGTACCACCGCTACGGCTCTAAGACACAGTTCTCCCTGACGGCGACGACCGGCGCGGGAAAGACGGTCATGGCCGCTGCGGTGATCGAGGCGCTGTTCTTCGGCAACGACGAGTTCGACTTCGACGCCGACCCGGGCGCGGTCGTGCTCTGGTTCTCCGACGACCCTTCACTGAACGAGCAGTCCCGGGCACGGTTGCAGGAGGCCGCGAGTGAGTTGGACTCGCGGCTGCGGGTGATCGAGACGACGTTCTCCGAGCCCTCGCTGCGTCCGGGTCACGTGTACTTCCTGAACACGCAGAAGTTGTCGAAGAACTCGCGCCTGGTGCGAGGCGAGCCGACCCCACTGCCCGGGCAGGAGCGGCTGTTCCAGCCGCGTCCGGATGAGATGCAGTCCTCGATCTACGACGTGATCACCAACACCGTCGAGAACACGGACCTCACGCTCTACTTCGTCCTGGACGAGGCCCACCGGGGCATGGGGACGACGAGCAAGGACCGCTCGACCATCGTGCAGCGGCTGATCAACGGGCGCGGCGCTGTGCCGCCGATGCCGGTCGTCTTCGGCATCTCGGCCACCGTGGAGCGGTTCGAGGCCGCGATGAAGGATGCCAAGGGACGCACCGCGCTGCCTTCGGTGGAGGTGGACTCCGGACTGGTGCAGGCGTCAGGGCTGTTGAAGGACGACATCGTGCTCTCGATCCCGACCGAGCAGGGTGTCTTCGACACGGTGTTGCTGCGCCGGGCGGTGGAAAAGGTCCGCGCCTCGACAGCAGCCTGGTTGGCGTACGCCGATGAGCAGGAGGAGGCCGATCCGGTAATCCCGCTGCTGGTGGTTCAGGTGGGTGACAAGCCCACCCAGGAGACGTTGGTGCGGACGCTGGACACGATCTATGACGCCTGGCCCGAACTCGGCCCCGACGCCGTGGCGAACGTCTTCGGGGAGCACCAGGACCTGCTGGTCGGCCAGCAGGGTGTGCCCTACATCGAGCCGCAGCGGGTGCAGGACGCAAAGCACGTGCGGGTGCTGCT
>CAMCQD010000331.1 GCA_945876925.1 uncultured Dermatophilus sp. | reverse complement strand
GATTACGAGGGCGTCTGGGTCATCCAGCTGGAAAACGCCGAGCTGACCGATTACCGGCTCATCGTCGATTACGGCGACGGATACGAGCACCACCAGGACGACCCGTACCGCTTCATGCCCACGCTCGGCGAGATGGATCTGTACCTCATCGGCGAGGGCCGTCACGAGGAACTGTGGAAGGTGCTCGGCTCGCACATCCGCACGTACGAAGGCCCGATGGGCCAGGTCAACGGGACGAGCTTCGCGGTGTGGGCCCCCAACGCGCGCGCCATCCGAGTGGTGGGCGACTTCAATAACTGGGACGGTCAGGCCCACCCGATGCGGGCGCTGGGCAGTACCGGCGTATGGGAGCTGTTCATCCCCGGCGTCGGGGAGAACAACGTCTACAAGTACGAGATCCTCGGCGCGGACGGGTACTGGCGCACCAAGGCCGACCCGCTGGCCCGCCACACCGAATGCCCCCCGGCCACGGCCTCGGTCGTCACCCAGTCCCGCTACGAGTGGAAAGACGACGAGTGGATGGCCCGGCGCGCGGCACGAACCGAGCCGCACAACGAGGCGATGAGCGTCTACGAATGCCACTTCGGCTCGTGGCGTGAGGGGCTGTCCTACGTCGAGGCCGCCGAGCACCTGGTCAACTACGTCAAGGACCTGGGCTACACCCACATCGAGTTCCTGCCGCTGGCCGAGCACCCGTTCGCGCCCTCATGGGGGTACCAGGTCACCGGGTACTACGCGCCCACCTCGCGATTCGGCTCCCCCGACGAGTTCCGCTACCTGGTGGACACGCTGCACCAGAACGGCATCGGCGTCATCATGGACTGGGTTCCGGCGCACTTCCCCAAGGACGGATTCGCCCTCGGCCGGTTCGACGGCCAGGCCCTCTACGAGCACCCGGACCCCCGGCGCGGCGAGCACAAGGACTGGGGCACCTACATCTTCGACTTCGGCCGCCCTCAGGTGCGTAACTTCCTCGTCGCCAACGCCTGCTACTGGATCGAGGAGTTCCACATCGACGGGCTGCGGGTCGACGCCGTCGCCTCGATGCTCTACCTGGACTACTCCCGCGAGGACGGCGAGTGGTACCCCAACGAGTACGGCGGGCGGGAGAACCTGCAGGCAGTGCAGCTCCTCCAGGAGACCAACGCCACGCTGTACCGCCGGTACCCGGGCGTGGTCACCGCAGCCGAGGAGTCGACCAGCTGGGGCGGGGTCACCAAGCCGACGTACATGGGCGGTCTCGGATTCGGCCTGAAGTGGAACATGGGCTGGATGCACGACACCCTCGGCTACGCCGAGCTGCAGCCGATCTACCGGCAGTACCACCACCACCAGATGACCTTCGGCATGGTCTACCAGTACAGCGAGAACTTCATCCTGCCGATCAGCCACGACGAGGTCGTGTACGGCAAGGGCTCGCTGCTGCGCAAGATGCCCGGTGACCGCTGGGAGCAGCTGTCCGGCGTGCGGGCCTACCTGGCCTTCATGTGGAGCCACCCGGGTAAGCAGCTGCTGTTCATGGGCGCCGAGTTCGGCCAGGAGAGCGAGTGGGCCGACTCGCGCAGCCTGGACTGGTGGCTGCTGGACCACGAGCCGCACTGGCGCCTGCACGGCATGGTCAAGGACCTCAACCGGATCTACAAGAGCCGGCCTGCCCTGTGGGAGCTGGACAACGACTTCGAGGGCTTCAGCTGGATCGACGCCAATGACGCCAACGGCAACACCTTCTCCTTCCTGCGCTTCGGCAAGGAAGACGAGAAGGGCGCCCGCCCGGTCCTCGCCTCGGTGATCAACTTCAGCGGGATGGAGCACCACCAGTACCGCATCGGCCTGCCGCATCCCGGCCCGTGGCGCGAGATCCTCAACACCGACTCGCCGATCTACGGCGGGGCCGGCGTGGGGAACCTCGGCGAGGTCGTTGCCGAGCCGGTGCCGTGGCACGGCCAGCCGTACTCGGCGCTCATCACCATGCAGAAACTGTCGGCCGTCTGGTTCGAGCCGGTCGGCGAAGGTGACGAGAGCGCCGCTCCCGAGCGGATCCGGGCGCACACCCAGGGCGTCCCCCGCCCCGAGCTGAGCCGCACGCCGGTCACCGACGAGACCCGGGTGCGCGGCAAGGTGGCAGCGGCGGATCTGCGTTCGGCTCCGGTGGGCGCCTCGGGCAAGGTGGCCCCGGCCTCCCCGGTGACCAACGACGGCTCCCAGGCCCCCGCTCCCGCCGCCCAGGACGGCGAGGAGCAGGACGCGAAGGAGTAGCGGCTCCCGGCCAGGTAACCCCTGCGGTGTGCCTGGTAACCGGATATGACCGGAAGGCCTGGCCCGCGCCGTGCGGGCCAGGCCTTCCGGCGCGCGCCGGGCCGGCTGCCGCCCAGGTTGCGGCCCGCTCGCCCGGATTCCTCACTGGCGGGCCTGTGCTGCCGATCCGGTAGGTGCCCGGACACGTTGCCGTGTCGAGTCGACGCCAGCAGAGGTCACCCCGGTATGAGCCGCACAGTCAACGCCCCCGCCCGCACGTCACGCTCCTGGCTACGCCGGGCCCTGGAGACGCTGGCGATCCAGCCGCGCGTGAGCGCGCTGACCGTCACCTGCCTGGCGGGCCTGCTGCTCGTCACCGGCGCCGGGATCTCGGCCATGTCCACCGCCCGGTCCGCGCTGGATCCCGGGCAGGCCGGCGCGATCGCCGCCCTCGATAGCGCGCGGCTGACCATGGTCGTGATCACCGTCGTGGTGGCGGTGGTCAGCACCGTGCTGGCGCGCACGATCGCCCGCAGCATCACCGGCCCGCTGCACGAGACCCGGCGCACCCTGGAGGCGATGGCCGCCGGGGACCTCACCGTGCCGGTCCAGGCCGCCACCGGCGATGAAGCCGGCGCCGTGGCCGCGGCGGCCGAGCGGGCCCGGGCCAGCCTGCGCGACTCGATCGGCGAGCTGCACCGCAGCTCAGCCGTGGCGGCCAGCGCCGCCGGGGAACTGGCCGGCGTGACCCAGCAGGTGAACGGGGCGGCCGGGAGCATCACCGAGCTGATTCACCGGGTAGCGCAGTCCTCGACCGGGGTCTCGGGGCATATCGCCAGCGTGGCCGGCGCCGCCGAGGAGATGATCGCCAGCATCAACGAGATCAGCTCCAATGCGCACGCCGCCGCCCAGGTCGCCGCCGGGGCGGTCAGCGAGGCCGAGCGGACCAACGCCACCGTGGCCAAGCTGGGCACCAGCTCGGCCGAGATCGGCGACGTCATCAAGACGATCACGAGCATCGCCGAGCAGACCAACCTGCTGGCCCTCAACG
>CAMCQD010000330.1 GCA_945876925.1 uncultured Dermatophilus sp. | reverse complement strand
TAACGCGATTGAGCAATCCGGGGCAATCTTGCTGGCCTCAGGAGCGCAGCTTGGCATACCGGGGGCAGTTCACGCACTATCCTGGTGGTCGCGGATGAGCCGGCCAGGCGGTCGCGTCGGCTGGGAGCCCGATCATATCGGGGCCTGGCTGCCGAGGAACGTCCGGGCTCCGCAGGGCAGGGTGGTGGCTAACGGCCACCCGGGGTGACCCGCGGGACAGTGCCACAGAGAACAGACCGCCCGCTGCCCGTCACGGGGAGCGGGTAAGGGTGAAACGGCGGTGTAAGAGACCACCAGCGGCCCAGGTGACTGGGCCGGCTAGGCAAACCCCACCCGGAGCAAGACCAGGCAGTGCGCGTTCGAGGGCTGCCCGTCCGAGCGCACGGGTAGGTCGCTAGAGGTACCTGGTAACAGGTGCCCGAGATGGATGACCGCTCAACGACAGAACCCGGCGTACCGGCCGGCTCATCCGCTTCCAGCCAGCCTGCACCGGCCCGGGCCGCGCCTTGCGCTCACCCCGCGGCCTGAGGACCGCGGGGCGCCCCGCGGGGGTGCGGGTTCACCCGGGTTATCCCCGGGGGCGTCCCCGGTATCGCGCACCGGCCGGAAGATCCCGGCTATCTACGCCGTAGATTTTTCTACAACGTAGAGCAGAGGGGATTTCCTGGTGCAGACCACATTTCGCAGTACGCCTCGCGGGACCTCGGGAACAGAGCCAGCGCCCGCCGGTGAGCTCATGTGCCGGTACGACCGGCCGGTGCTCTTCTATGTCCTGTCCTGCCTCATACCCTGGGCTTTCTGGGCAGTTGCCGCCTATCTGAGCCATCTGCCGCTGCAGAGCACCATCGTCCGGTCCGGGACCTCGGCGATGGGACTGCTCGGCCTGTTCGCCCCGGTGGCCGTCATGCTGTGGCTGCTGCGCGGCGAACCCGGGCTGCTGGCCGATGTGGTGCGGCGGCTCACCTGGCCGCGACGTGCCCGGGCGGTGCATCTGGCCTGCGCCTTCGGGTTGCTGCTGGCCAGCGTGCTGGCCGCGACCGCGCTATCGCTCCCGTTCGGGTACAGCCCGGACCAGTTCCTGCTGCGCGGCGGATTCACCTTCACCTCCGGCCTGCTGCCCGCCTGGGTGATGCTGCTGGCCGCGCCCTTCGCCGAGGAACTGGCCTGGCACGGATACGGTACCGATGCCCTGGCCAGCCGTATGCGCCTATTCAGCGCGTCCATGGCGTTCGTCCTCTTCTGGGCCATCTGGCACCTGCCGCTGGCCTTCATCAAGGGCTATTACCACAGTGAGGTCGTGGCCGGGGGATGGCTGCACGCCGTCAACTTCCCGGTGAGCATGATCCCGTATGTCATCGTCATGAACTGGCTGTACTACCGCACGGGACGTAACATCACGGTGACCATCATCTTCCATATCACTGCGGGTTTCGTGAACGAGATCTTCATGACCCATCCCGACACGAAGATCATCCAGACGGCACTGCTGCTCGTACTGGCCGGATTCGTGCTCGCGCGCAACCGGGAGCTGTTCTTCGCCCGGCCGCAGGTTCGCGGGGGCGACGCGGTGGCCCAGGAACGAAACGGGTGAATCCATGCCGGGAGCGCGGCGCCAGCCACTGAACCGGGACGTCATCATCGAAGCGGCCCTGGCCATCGCCGACGCCGACGGCCTGGACAAGCTCTCGATGAGACGGCTCGGCCAGCGGCTCGGCGTGGACCCGATGGCGGTGTACCACTACGTGCCTGGCAAGGCGGCCCTGCTCGATGGCATCGTCGAGCGGATCTGGCGGGCAGCCGTGCTCCCCCCGCCAGCAGGTGAGGAGACCTGGCAGGACGTGCTGCACGCCACCTTCACCGGGCTGCGCGAGCGGCTGCTGGACCATCCGCAGGCCGTCGTGCTGCTGGGCACCAGGCCCTCGGCGACCGCGGGAATGATGCGGCTGATCGAGGACACGCTCGCCCGGCTGGCAGCCGCCGGGCTCACCGGCCCCGGGGCGATGCAGCTCATCGACAGCCTCACCGGGCTCACCGTCGGGATGGTGCTGCTCGAAGCGGGCGGACCGCAGGGCAGCGCCCGTGAGACGGTCGGGCCGTCCCTGGCGGAACGGGACCTGGCGGCTTACCCGAACCTCGGCCAGGTACTGGCGGACGGGTACGGTCACGATCCGGCCGCCGCTTTCGACCGCGCCCTGCGCGCCGTCATCTCCGGCTGGGCGTGAGCCGCTGGCGGGCCGGGCGAGCCCGCCCGCCCCCCCGGTGCTGGGGCTGTTACCAGCCGGCCCTGCGCCACGGGTGACGTCACCGCGCCGCCGGCGTGCACCCGCAGGCCGGAGCCGCCGTCACCAGCTGGTGTGCAGCGGCCGGCCTTCGTCGTACCCGGCGGGGCTCTGCAGCCCGACGACGGCGCGGCGCTGGAACTGCTCGATGGTGGCCGCCCCGGCGTAGGTGAACGAGCTGCGCACGCCGGAGACGATCTGGTCGATGAGGTCCTCGGCGCCGGGGCGCTCGGGGTCGATGTACATCTTGCCGGTGCTGATGCCCTCCTCGAACAGCGCCGAACGGGCCCGCTCGAACGCTGACCGGCCCCTGGTGCGCGCCCGGACCGCCCGGGCACTGGCCATGCCGAAACTCTCCTTGTACAACCGGCCGTCGCTGTCGCGCATGAGATCGCCGGGGCTCTCGTGCGTGCCGGCGAACCAGGAGCCGACCATGACGCTGGCCGCCCCCGCAGCCAGGGCCAGGGCCACATCGCGCGGGTAGCGCACCCCTCCGTCGGCCCACACGGTGACCCCGGTGTCGGCGGCGGCCTGGGCGCATTCGAGCACCGCGGAAAACTGCGGGCGGCCCACCCCGGTCATCATCCGGGTGGTGCACATCGCACCCGGGCCCACCCCGACCTTGACGATGTCCGCTCCGGCGCCCGCCAGGTCGTCAGTGCCGGTGGCGGTGACGACGTTCCCGGCGGCGACGGGGATGCGCCGCCCGGTCGCGGCAGCGTGCTCGTCCCGGGCCGCGGTGGCCATGCCCAGGGCCTCGATCATCCGCTCCTGGTGGCCGTGCGCGGTGTCGACCACGAGCACGTCCGCCCCGCTGCGCAGCAATGCGGCTGCCTTGGCCCGCACATCCCCGTTGATGCCGACGGCGGCGCCGACCATGAGCCTGCCCTCCGGGTCGACCGCGGGGGAGTAGATCGCCGAGCGGGTGATGCCGCGCCGGGTGAGCAGGCCGATGAGCCCGCCGGGGCCGTCAACACGGCCGTCGAGGCCGGCGCCCCGCAGAACGAACGGCGCCACCTG
>CAMCQD010000329.1 GCA_945876925.1 uncultured Dermatophilus sp. | reverse complement strand
CGCGATGGACCGGGTCGCGCGGGCCAGGGCCGCCCAGGCCAGGGCGCTGCGCGCCGAGCAGGCCGCCCGCGCCGAACTGCGACGGCTGACCTTTGAAGCCGCCCAAGCCAGGGACGATGTCGACTCGATGGCCGTGGACGCCTACATCAACGGCACCGGCTCAATGCAGGACGTGGCCGCCCTCGTCCAGGTCGCCACCGGTGACCCGGACGCCCTGGCCAGCGCCCCGCTGGCGTCCTACCTGGCCGGGGCCCGCTCAGCCGACGAGGCCACGTTCACCTCGCTGGCCACCCGGCAGCAGCAGGTCGCCGCCAGGGCGTCCCGGGCCCGGGCCGAGCGGCAGCGGGCCACCGCGCAGGCCATCGCCGCCCAGCGGCAGGCGAATCAGCTCGTCGCCCGGCAGCGGGCGACGCTGGCCAGGATCCAGGCGCAGCTCGCCTCCTCCCGGGCCCGCCTGCGGGCCAGCCAGTCCGCGGTGCGGGCCACCACCGGCGGGTTCAGCATGGCCAAGGCCGGGCGGGCGGTCAACGCCCCGCTGTGCTCCAGCGACATGCGCGCCTACCCCAACGGCCGGCTGCCCGCCTCCGCGCTGTGCCCGCTGGCGACCGCGCCCGGTCACCGGCTGCGGCCCCGCGCCGCCCGCGCCTTCGACGCCATGTCGCGGGCCTACCGTGACTCGACCGGCTCGTTCCTGTGCGTCACCGACTCGTACCGCAGCTTCGCCTATCAGGTCTCGGTACGGGCCCGGCTGCCGCACCTGGCCGCCGTTCCCGGCACGAGCACGCACGGCCTGGGCCTGGCGGTCGATCTGTGCGGCGGCGTGCAGAGCTTCGGCACCCGGGCGCACGCATGGATGCGCCAGAACGCCCCGCTGTTCGGGTTCTACCTGCCCTCGTGGGCGCGGGAGAACGGGGCCCTGCCCGAACCCTGGCACTGGGAGTACGGCGGGTAGCCGCGTGCGGGACCGGCCCGGCTCCCGCGAGCCTCCGCCCGCCGTGGCGGGCCGGGACGGGCAGGCGGAATGCGGCCCGCTGCCGTTACCGTTGTACGGATACGCCAGCCGCGTCCGCGGCCCGCTCACCCGTCGAATCATCTGGAGGCCATGAATGGCGGAACGTTCGCTGCGAGGCACCAATCTGAGTGCGCTGAGCATGGAGACCGACGAGAACGTCGTGCTGTCCGAGCGGCGCATCTCGCGGTACGTGTGCCCCAGCGGCCACATCAGTGAACTGCCGTTCTCGGTCGAGGCGGATATCCCCCCGGTGTGGGAATGCCGCTGCGGCCAGGAAGCCAAGCTCGTCGACGGCCCCGAACCCGAGGGCAAGCCCGCCAAAGCGGCCCGGACCCACTGGGACATGCTGCTCGAACGCCGCTCCGAGGCCGAGCTGGCCGAGCTGCTCAAGGAACGGCTGAATCTGCTGCGCGCCTCCCGCGGCGAGGAGCCGCTGCCGTAACGGGACGCGCCCGCGCACCCGGCACCGGGGCGGTGACGCGCCCCGGTGCCGGGTGCCCGGTCAGCGCCTGAGCCCCCGCACGGCCCGGATGGCCTGGGAGGCGCGGTGGCCCAGCCCCCACAGCGTCACGTTCCGCAGGGCCTCGGCGATGATGTCCGAGCTCATCTTCGAAGTGCCGACCTCCCGTTCCACGAACGTGATCGGCACTTCGAGCACGACGAGCCCGGCCCGGACCGCCCGCCAGGTCAGGTCGATCTGGAAGCAGTACCCCTGCGATTCGACGCCGCGCAGGCCCATCGCGTCCAGCGCGCTGAGCCGGTACGCCCGGAAGCCGGCGGTCGCGTCCCGGACGGGCATGTCCAGCAGCAGCCTCGTGTACGTGTTGGCCCCGACGCTGAGCACCTTGCGGTGCAGGGGCCAGTTCACCACCGAGCCGCCGGGCACCCAGCGGGACCCGATGGCGACATCGGCGTGGTCCGCGGCGGCCAGCAGCGCGGGCAGGTCAGCCGCCCGGTGGGAGCCGTCGGCGTCCATCTCGACCACGGCGTCGTACCCGTGCCGGGCAGCCCAGCCGAAACCGTCCAGGTAGGCTTTGCCGAGCCCTTCCTTGCCGGCCCGGTGCCGCACGAATACGCGCGGATCACCGGCGGCGATCTCATCGGCCAGGGCACCGGTCCCATCCGGGGAGTTGTCGTCCAGTACGAGCACGTCGGCCTGCGGCACGGCCGCCCGTACCCCGGTGACCGCCCGCTGCACGTTGTCTTTCTCGTTGTATGTCGGGATGAGCACGAGCGGCTTGGCCAGGGGCAGGAACGTGCCGCGCGGCGCCGGCGGGGCAGCTGCGGGATCTGTCGGCGGTTGGATCACGCGGTGAGTCTAGTCACGCCGCCGCCAGCGCGCGCCCGCGAGCGCCGCGAAGCCGAGCACGGCCACTGCGGCCGGCCAGTGCCCGAGCTGCGCGGCCGGGGTGAGGCCGTCGTGCAGCGGCAGCGCACCGGACAGCGTCGCCTGCGTGAATAGCTCACTGCGCTGATGCGCCTGGCCGTCGGGGGTGATGAGCGCGCTGACTCCCACGGTGGAGACGTGCACGACCGAGCGGCCGAGTTCCAGCGCCCGGATGCGTGAGATGGCCAGCTGCTGCACGCTCTCGCCGGTGAACCCGAAGGTGGCGTTGTTCGTGGGGACGGCCAGCAGGTTCGCTCCCTCGCGGACCGTGGCGGCCATGACATCGTCAATGGACACCTCGAAGCAGATCGGGGTGGCTACCCGGATCGGGTCGCCGCCGGCGCGCGGCACGGTGAACACGACGGTCTCCTGCCCGGGGGCGAAATCCCGGGCCAGCAGGTCAACTAGCGGCGTGATCCTGCGGAAGAAGTCCCGGTAGGGCATGTACTCGGCGAACGGCACCGGGCGCTGCTTGATGTACCGCCCGGTCAGGCCCTGGCCGGGGCGGTACAGCAGGGCCGCGTTGGACAGGTTCTCCCCCGGTTCGCGCAGCACCGCGCCGACGATGACCGGCACGCCGATCGCGTCGGTGGCGGCCTGGATGACGCGCCGGGCGTCCTCATTGCGGGTCGGGTCGATGTCGGCGGAGTTCTCCGGCCACACCACGAGGTCGGGGCGGGGCAGGGCACCGGCGCTCACCTGCGCGGCGGCCGAGGTCGTGGCGCGGGCGTGATTGTCGGTGACGGCGCGCCGCTCGGCGTTGAAGTCCAGCCCGGCCCGCGGCACGTTTCCCTGGATGGCGAGGAGCTGCGCGGTTCCGCGGGGCTGCACGGCCGGGGCCGGGATCAGGGAGCCGGCGAGCACGAGGGCACCGGCGGCCGCGAGCGGCGCCAGCACGAGGCGCGCCCGCAGCCGCCCGGT
>CAMCQD010000328.1 GCA_945876925.1 uncultured Dermatophilus sp. | reverse complement strand
CTTCGGGGTGACGCCGGCGTTGAGCGCCTCGATGCCGGTGATGCTGAACGTCTCGGTACCGTCCAGGCCGAGCGAGGCGGCGTCCTGCCCCTGGGGGAACTGCAGCGGCAGCACGCCCATCCCGATGAGGTTGGAGCGGTGGATGCGCTCGTAGCTCTCGGCGATGACCGCCTTGACGCCTAGCAGCCGGGTGCCCTTGGCCGCCCAGTCACGCGAGCTGCCCGACCCGTACTCCTTACCGGCCAGCACCACGAGCGGCACGCCCGCCGCCTGGTAGGCCTGCGCGGCGTCGTAGATGGTGACCTGCTCGCCGCCGGCGAGGAAGTTGCGGGTGAAGCCGCCCTCGACTCCGTCAAGTAGCTGGTTGCGCAGCCGGATGTTGGCGAACGTGCCCCGGATCATCACCTCGTGGTTGCCGCGCCGCGAACCGTAGGAGTTGAAGTCAGTGACGGCCACGCCGCGGGCGGCCAGGTACTCCCCGGCCGGGCTGCCGGGCTTAATCGCCCCGGCCGGGCTGATGTGGTCAGTGGTCACCGAGTCGCCCAGCTTGGCCAGCACCCGCGCGCCGGAAATGTCGCGCACGGGGGTCAGCTCCATCGTCATCCCCTCGAAGTACGGCGGCTTACGCACATACGTGGAGGCGTCGTCCCAGGCGAAGGTGCCGCCCTGCGGGGTGTCCAGGCCGCGCCAGTGCTCGTCACCGGAGAACACGTCAGCGTACTGGGCGGTGAACATCTCGCGGTCGATGGCCGCGTCGATGGTGGCCTGCACGTCCTCGGCGCTGGGCCAGATGTCGCGCAGGAAGACGTCCCTGCCGTCCTGGTCCTGGCCCAGCGGCTCGGTCTCGAAGTCGAAGTCCATCGTCCCGGCCAGGGCGTAGGCGACCACCAGCGGCGGCGAGGCCAGGTAGTTCATCTTGACGTCGGGGTTGATCCGGCCCTCGAAGTTGCGGTTGCCCGACAGCACCGCGGTGACCGCGAGGTCGTGCTCGTTCACCGCCGCCGAGATGTCCTCCGGCAGCGGGCCGGAGTTGCCGATGCACGTGGTGCAGCCGTATCCGACCAGGTGGTAGCCCAGCTCTTCCAGGGCCGGCCACAGGCCCGCCTTGGCGTAGTACTCGGTGACCACCTTGGAGCCAGGGGCCATCGAGGTCTTCACCCACGGCTTGACCTTCAGGCCCCTGGCGGCTGCGTTACGGGCCAGCAGCCCGGCGGCGAGCATCACCGACGGGTTGGAGGTGTTGGTGCAGCTGGTGATCGAGGCGATCGAGACGATGCCGTGATCGATCTCGAAACTGCCCTCCGGCCGGGTGATCGTGACCGGGGTGCGTGCCCGGCCCTCCGCGCCGCCGGGGCCGGCGTAGGCGGGCAGGGCCTCGCGGAACGCCGGCTTGGCCTGCGAGAGGAGGATGCGGTCCTGCGGGCGCCGGGGGCCGGCGATCGAGGGCACCACAGTGGAAAGATCCAGTTCCAGATGCTCGCTGAACCGCGGCGTCACCGCCGGGTCCAGCCACATGCCCTGCTCCTTGGCGTAGGCCTCGACCAGGGCGAGCTGCTCATCGCCGCGCCCGGTCAGGCGCAGGTAGTCCAAGGTGACCTGGTCGATGGGGAAGATCGCGCACGTGGAGCCGAATTCGGGGCTCATGTTGCCGATCGTGGCCCGGTTCGCCAGCGGGTTGGAGGCGACGCCCTCACCGTAGAACTCGACGAACTTACCGACCACGCCGTGCTGGCGCAGCATCTGGGTGATCGTGAGCACGACGTCGGTGGCGGTGACGCCCGGGGGGATCTGGCCGGTGAGGCGGAAGCCGACCACCCGCGGGATGAGCATGGAGACCGGCTGGCCGAGCATGGCCGCCTCGGCCTCGATGCCCCCCACGCCCCAGCCCAGCACGCCGATGCCGTTCTCCATCGTGGTGTGCGAGTCGGTGCCTACGCACGTGTCCGGGTAGGCGACGCCGTCACGGGACATGACCACCCGGGCCAGGTGCTCGATGTTGACCTGGTGCACGATGCCGGTGCCCGGCGGGACGACCTTGAAGTCGTCGAACGCGCCCTGGCCCCAGCGCAGGAACTGGTAGCGCTCGCCGTTGCGCTGGTACTCGTACCCGACGTTGCGCGCGAAGGCGTCGCGGCGGCCGGCCACGTCGATCTGCACCGAGTGGTCGATGACCAGCTCGGCCGGGGACAGCGGGTTGACCTTGGCGGGGTCACCGCCGAGCTCGGCGACGGCTTCGCGCATGGTGGCCAGGTCGACGATGCACGGCACGCCGGTGAAGTCCTGCATGATGACCCGGGCCGGGGTGAACTGGATCTCGGTGTCCGGTTCGGCGCTGGCGTCCCAGGAGCCGAGCGCGGCGATCTGCCCGGCGGTGACGTTGGCACCGTCCTCGGTGCGCAGCAGGTTCTCCAGCAGCACCTTGAGGCTGTACGGGAGGGTGCTGCTGCCAGGCACCCGGTCGATGCGGAAGATGTCGTAGGAGGTGCCGCCGGCCCGTAACCTGCTCTTGGCCTGGAAACTGTTCTGGCTCACGCTGATTCCTTAGCTGGGTGATCGTTGCTCCGGTTCTGCCTCCCGGAGATGTCTTGATATCAAGATACATGGCGGCGCGGGCTCGGCCCCCCTGGCATCACGACATTCCCGGACCTGCCGGGACAACCCGGCCGGCCCTCATCCCCGCCCCGTCGCCTGCTCCCGGGCCGGGCCGCCCGCCTGGTCCGGGCGGAACACCGCGACGCATTCGACGTGATGCGTCATCGGGAACAGATCGAAGGCACGCACCTGGTCCAGCCGGTACCCGGCCGAGCGCGCAGTGGCCACATCGCGGGCCAGCGCCGCCGGATCGCAGGCCACGTACACCACCACCTGCGGGCGCAGGGCCGCGATCGCCGTGATCACCTCCGCCCCGGCGCCCGCCCGCGGCGGATCGAGCACGACGATGGCAGGCTCGCCAGCCTCCCCTGCCCCGCCCGCGCCATCCGGCCCCCCCGCCGCCCGGCCGCGCTGCTCATCGGCGACCCGTCCCCGGATCACGCGCACCTGCGAGCCGGCGGCGAACATCGCCCGGGCAGCCCGCACGCTGCGCGGATCGCTCTCCACCGCGACCACGCGCCCGCCCGGCCCCACCCGCGCGGCCAGCGCCGCGGCGAACAGCCCCGCCCCGGCGTACAAGTCCAGGCAATACTGCCCCGGCTGCGGATCGGCAGCCGCCAGCACCGCCTCCGCCAGCGCCGCCGCAGCCCCCGGATGCACCTGCCAGAAGCCGCGCACGGGCACCTCGAACCGCCCGGTCCACTGCGGCCACTGCCCGGCGGCGGGCA
>CAMCQD010000327.1 GCA_945876925.1 uncultured Dermatophilus sp. | reverse complement strand
CGCACTACCCATCCCCGAACCTCAGCCGGGCTGGGTCCGCATCCGCGTCAAGGCCTTCGGGCTGAACCGCTCTGAGCTGCACACCCGTCTCGGTCTCGCCGAGGGCGTCACTTTCCCGCGCGTGCCCGGCATCGAGGCCACCGGCGTCGTCGATGCCGACCCGGGCGGGATCTTCGCGCCGGGTCAGCAGGTCATGACGATGATGGGAGGCATGGGCCGCACCTTCGACGGCGGCTACGCCGAGTACACCTGCGTGCCCGCCGGCCAGGTCATTCCCTTCACCTCCGGCCTCAGCTGGGCCACGCTCGGCGCCATCCCCGAAATGCTCCAGACCGCCTACGGCTCCCTCACCGTCGGCCTCGACGCGAGGCCCGGCCAGAGCATCCTCATCCGCGGCGGCACGTCATCGGCCGGCATGGCCACCGCCATCCTCGCCAGGCGCCTCGGCATGATCGTCCTCGCGACCACCCGCAACCCCGCCAAGGCCGGAGCCCTCACTGACATCGGTGCCGACCACGTCCTCATCGATGACGGCGGCATCGCCAGTAAGGTCAGAGCGATCCTGCCGGACGGCGTGGATGCCGCCCTGGAACTCGTCGGCACACCTGCCCTTCGCGACACGCTCAGAGCCACCCGCGTCCACGGCGTCGTCTGCTTCACCGGCATGCTCTCCAATGAATGGACGGTGCCCGACTTCTACCCCATCGACTACATTCCCAGCGGAGTACGACTCAGCGCCTATGCCGGGGAAGCGGCAGATCTCCCGCCGGACATCCTCCAGGGCTATCTGGATGACGTCGCCGCCGGCCGCGCCCCGGTCCCGATCGACCGCATCTACCCGCTTGATCGCATCCGCGACGCCCACGCGCGCATGGAATCCGGTAGCGCCACCGGAAAAATCGTGGTCGTGAACGCAGCGCCGGGCCCGCCAGGTTACGAGAGCTGCGACGCTGCAACCGGCTGCGGAGAATAAGGCCGAGGTGCTGCCTGCCAGAGCAGCCGCCCGCCTGCTCGCCGTCACCTGCTCTGGCAGGCAGGCCCCTCAGGTAAGGGAAACACCTGGCTGGTGCCTGGCGATGGTCTGATCGGGATGCGCGGCTGACGGCAGCGGCACCGGCCGGCACCTGCCGTGGCGGCCCGATGCGGGGTTCTGCGGCAAGGACAGCTGACAGCCGGGACGGCTAGTCCGAGAGAGTCCCTGGAAGGCAGCATGCCCGCGCCTATCCGGAGGAATCCTGCGATGACGTGGTCCGGGTAGCCCGCGGAGGCGTATCGTCACGGTGCCCCTGCACAGGGAACCCAACCATGCGTGCCCGCTCCGGGCCCGGGACGGCTGGTGCGGCGGCTGCCCTGGCGGTCACCGTAAGGCCGGGCCGGGACCCGCCGCCGGGCACCGCCCGCGCTCCGGTCCCCTCCCGGACCGGCTCATGAAAGGCACCGATGTGACGCTTCGCAGTCAGGATGAGGAAACCGGCCAGCCCGGCCCGGAACGCGGCGACCGCGAGGTCGTCGCCGGGGCCATCGCCCGCATCGGCGACCCGGACCGGGCCCGCGCCCGCGCCCGGATCATCGCCGGGATGGAGCCGCGGTGGAGCGATAAGGTCAAGCCGGTCGGCTCGCTGGGCGAGCTGGAGGCCATCGCCACGAGGATCGCCGCCGTGAACGAGACCACCGAGCCCGGCCTGGCCCGCAGCGCCGTCGTCATCTGCGCCGCCGACCACGGCCTGGCCGCCGAGACCGTCAGTGCCTACCCGAGCGAGGTCACCGGGCTCATGGTCGAATCCGCCGTCGCCGGGGGAGCCGGGGTGTCGGTGCTGGCCCGTTCGGTGGGGGCCCGGGTGGTGCTCGCCGACCTGGGCGTTAACGTCGCCCCGCCGTCTACCGGGGCGCAGGTCCTCGACCGGCGGATCGCCGCGGGAACGGCCAATAGCGCCCTCGGCCCGGCCATGAGCGCCGACCAGGCCTACCAGGCGATCCGGTACGGCATCGACATCGCCGCGGACCTGGCCGGCGAGGGCATCAACCTGGTCATCCTGGGTGAGATGGGCATCGGCAACACCGCCACCGCCGCCGCGCTGACCGCCGCGCTGCTCGGGCTCCCGGCCGATCAGGTCGCCGGTCCGGGCAGCGGCATGCACGGCGAACGGCTCGCCCACAAGAAGGCCGTGGTGCAGCGGGTACTCGACCGGCACGCCGGCCTGACCGAACCGCTGGACGTGCTGGCCGCGATGGGCGGATTCGAGATCGCCGCGCTCACCGGCGTCGCCCTGGGCTGCGCCGCCCGGAAGGTCGCGGTCGTCGTCGACGGCTTCATCACCGGCGCGGCGGCGCTGGTGGCCGCCCGGCTGGCCCCGGCCGTGACCGAGTCGATGATCGCCGGGCACTGCTCGGCCGAGCCGGGGCACCGGCTCCAGCTCGACGCCCTGGGCCTGCGCCCGGTCGTCGACCTGGGCATGCGCCTGGGCGAGGGCACCGGGGGACTGGTCGCCGCCGGCATCATCGCCGCCGCGCTGGAACTGCTCGACCAGATGGCCACGTACACCAGCCTCGGCCTGGGCAGCCAGTAGCCCCCGCGCCGCCGGGCGGGACCTCCTGCCCGGCGGCGGAAGCGGTCACTGCTTGAGCCGGACCATGCCCTCCTGGGCGATGGAGGCGACCAGGGTGCCGCCGGCGGTGAACATGTGCCCGTATCCGAAGCCGCGCCCGCCCGCGGCCGAGGGTGACGCCTGAGTGAACAGCAGCCACTGATCGGCCCGGGCCGGGCGGTGGAACCAGATGGCGTGGTCCAGGCTGGCCACCCGCAGCCGCGGGTCGGACCAGATGAGGCCGTGACGGCGCAGCACCGGCTCGAGCATCGCCCAGTCCGAGGTGTACGCCAGCACCGCCGCGTGCAGCAGGGGGTCGTCCGGCAGCTGCCCGGTCGCGATCGCCCAGACCGACTGGCGTTCGCGCACCGGCCGCGGCGTGGCCACGAGCTCGCCCTCGACATGGCGCAGCTCGACCGCGCGGCGCAGCAGCCAGTCCCCGCCGTCGCCGGCCGGGACCGGGTAGTGCTCGGGTGCCAGCCGCGGCAGCTCGTCCGGACCGGGTACCGCCGGCATGGCGATCTGGTGCTCCAGCCCGTCCGAGGGCACCGCGAAGGAGCCCATCATCGCCAGGATCGGCCGGTCGTGCTGCAGCACGTGCACCCGCCGGGCCGAGAACGAGCGTGAGTCGCGCAGCCGCTCGACGACGAACGTCAGCGGGACGAGCGGGTCGCCCGGCTGCAGGAAGGTCACGTGCAGCGAGTTGGCGGCCATCGGCCCGGTCCTCGTGGCGGCCACGCTGCGGCCGGCGGCGATGAGGC
>CAMCQD010000326.1 GCA_945876925.1 uncultured Dermatophilus sp. | reverse complement strand
GCCGGGCACTCAGCGCCGCCCTGCCCGCACGCGCACCCCGCCGTCCGCCTGCGGGGCTGGCCGCAGACGGGCCGGCCTCCTCGCCGAGCCGGGCCGCCAGTGCCCGCAGCGCGGCGGCGTGCACCCCGGTGCTGCGCACCCGCAGCCCCCGGGTGGAGGGCAGGCGCAGGCTCCGGCGTTCCCGCAGCACAGCGGAACCGGCGGCCTCCGCCGGGGGCGGCACCGCCGCGCTAGGTGTGTCGCACTGTCCGGGCAATGCCGCTCTCCGCCTTCACCGACTCGTGTTCTGCCTGATTACCGGGCATCTATACGGCGTCCGTGACGCTGGCATGAGGAGAACCCGCCCCCGGTGCGCATCACCCGCCGCTAACGCCGGAGGCGGGCACCGGATGGCGCCGGCCCGGAACGGATTCGGGCACTTCCGCGGGTTTCCCCGGGAGGAAGCAACTACGTTGTCGGACATGACCCGGACCGCGCAGCGCATGCTCACCCCCGATGTGGCACGCGGCTTCATGCTGCTGCTCATTGCCCTGGCGAACATCCCGCGCTGGTCTCCCGATGGTGACCTGGCCGGGACGGACCTGGTCAGCCAGGTATGGGTGCTGACGCGGACCCTGCTGGTCGACGGACGGGCCTACCCGCTGTTCTCGATCCTGTTCGGCTTCGGGCTGGCGTCCATCGCGGCCCGGTACGACGACCCCCGGCGGGGCGCGGCGGTGCTGCGCCGCCGGGGCCGGTGGCTGATCGTGTTCGGGTTCGCGCATGCCTGCCTCTTCCCCGGGGACATCCTGGGCCTGTACGGCCTGACTGCGGTGCTGCTGGCCGGGATGGTGGCGCGGCGGCGGCACACCGCGCTGATCGTGCTCGCCTGCTTTATCGCGGCCTTCTCGGTGCTGGCGATGCTCGCGGTAGTGCCCCCGGACGGCAGCGGATCCCCTGCGGAACTGGCCCAGCTGCCATGGCCGCTGCTGGCGGTGACGCTCTGGCTGGCGGCGACGGTGGGCGGGGTCGTCATGACGGCTACGGTGCCGTGCGTGGTGATCGGGGTGCTCCTGCAGCGCACCAGCTACCTGTCCAGTCCCGGGGCTCATCGCGGGACGCTGCTCGCGGTGGGCGCGGGCGGGCTGGCGGCCGCCGCGCTCGCCGCCGTACCCAGGGCGTTGAGCCTGCTAGGCGACGGCCCCGGCTCCGGCGCGGTGGCTGTGCAGATCGCCGGGGGGTACGCCGGCGGGCTCGGCTGGCTCGCCCTCATCGCCTGGGGCTGCTCCTACGTGCCCGGGCCGTCAGCGGTGCGGCTGCTCACCGCCATCGGGCAGCGCTCGATGACCTGCTACCTGTCGCAGAGCATCTGCTTCGCCGTGCTCTTCCTCCCCTCGCCTGCCCCCGGCGGGCTGGATTCCCTCACCCCGGCCGGGGCGGCGCTGGTCGCCGCAGCGACGTGGCTGGCCATCGGGGTAGCCGCCGCCGTGCTGGACCACTGCGGACTACCGGGGCCCTTCGAGGCGCTGAGCAGGCGCCTGATCTACGGCCGGCGCAAGGAGGTCAGGGACGCCACCGGCGCAGCGACGTGATCTGCTCGTACGGCTGCGGGTCCGGGTAGGTGATGAGCTCCAGCGTGGCGTCCCACGGCGTGCGGGCGTAGACGAACCAGTTGCCCGGCCCGGCCTCCACCCCGGGGAGCAGGTTCGGCTCGGTCAGGGCCCGGCCGCCCGCGGCGACCACCCGCTCCAGCGCGGCGTGGATGTCGTCTACGTAGAACGCGACGTGCTGCCAGCCGAAGTCGGTGGGCACCGCCGGGTCCCGCTGGGTGATGTTGGTGAACTCGAACAGCTCCAGGCCGGGACCGTTGGGCAGCCGCAGGAACCGGATGGTGTGCTGCAGCGTGCGCTCGGGCACGCCGAGCCGCTGCTCCATGAACGCCCCGTAGCGCGGCGGGGAGCCTTTCGGCAGCGGCGAGTACATCACCTGCGCGTCGAACGCGGCAACGAAGAACCTGGTGGCCTCGTCGATGTCGGGGACGGTGAGCCCGACGTGGTCGATGCCGCGCACGCCGCCGCGGCCACCGGCCCCGGCGGCGCTCATCAGCTAGCCTCGCAGCGGGATCCGGCGAAGACCTCGCTGCGGGCAGCGCTGTCCAGCGTGCCGTGATCCTCGCTGCGGGCGCTGGCGCACAGCGTGCCGTAGTCCTCACCGCGGGCACTGGCGAGGGCAGCGGTGATCGCGGCGGCGACCTGGCGGGCGTACGGGTCGCGCAGCATGGAGGTGTGGTCGCCTTCGGTCGTGACCATGGTCCATTCGCCGGATAGGTGCGGGCCCCACTGGGACCGCTGGGCCTTCTCCTCGCTGTTGGCCAGTACGACCAGGGTGCGCCCGGCGTACGGGCTGGTGCGGTACCACTTCGACAGCACCCGGCTCTGCTCGTGGAAGCGCCAGTACTGGCCCATCCCCGGGGTGGGGACGATGCCGGTCACGGCCAGCCCGGCGAGATCGCGCACCTTGCGGGCGAAGGACCGCGGGCCCGGCTTGGGCTGCAGGTCGGGGTCCGGCGGGAAGGAGTCGAGTTCGATGAGCAGGTCAATCCGCTCGCCGGCCTCCTGGAGCTGCTTGGCGATCTCCAGGGCGACGATGCCGCCGAAACTGTGCCCGGCGATGTAGTACGGGCCGTGCGGCTGGATCCGGCGCATCTCGCGCACGTGCCGCCGCGCGGTCGCCCTGACCGACCAGTCCGGGATGGCGCGTCGTTCCAGCCCGTAGGACTGCAGCGCGTACACCGGCTGGTCCTCGGGCAGATGCCGGACCACGGGCACGAAGCCGACCCCGAGGCCGCCGCCGCCGGCGATGAAGAACAGCGGCGTCTTGTCACCGGTGGTGCGCAGTGCGTTGAGGGTCTGGCGGCGCGGGTCGGGCTTGCGCTGCAGGCGCTGAGCGTACTCGCGCAGCGTAGGCGCCTCGGCCAGCATCGCCGCGTTGACGTCCTCGGGGCGCACGCCCAGATCGGTCACGGCCCGGGCGGACAGCTCCTCGGCGGCGAGCGAGTCACCGCCCAGTTCGAAGAAGTCGGCGTCGCGCCCGATCTCCTCGATGTCCAGCACCTCGGCCCAGACCTGGGCGACCAGCCGCTCCCACTCATTGGCCGGCGGCTCGCCCATGACCAGCTCAGGCGGCCCGGGCAGGGCGGCCCGGTCGAGCTTGCCCCGCTCGGTGCGCGGCAGCGCGTGCAGGAAGACGACGGATTCGGGCACCAGGTGGCCGGGAAGCACCCGGCGCAGGGCGGCGCGCACCGCGGCCCCGCTGGGCCGCTCGGCGGCTGAGGCCACGTAGGACACCAGCCGGTACTGGCCGGAGTC
>CAMCQD010000325.1 GCA_945876925.1 uncultured Dermatophilus sp. | reverse complement strand
GGCCGGCTCCTCTGGCCCACTGAGCTGGCCTGCTCCGGTCGGCGTCTCACCGCGGCCGGTCCTGCCCCGGGGGTGACCCGCCGGCCCGGGCGCGCGGCGGATTCCCTGGGCGCGGTTCATGTCCCGGGCGGGGTGCCCGGGACCTCGGCCGGGATGCCGAGCATCCGCTGGAGCGTGCGCAGATTGCGCGTCGTGGTGGCCGAGGCGTACCTGGCCCGGGCGAACAGCCTGGCCAGCGGGGCCTGCACCGATTGCCCCGCCGGGCACTGCCAGGCCAGGGCGCCGCTGGCCAGCCGGATCAGCGGGCCGCCGTCGCTGCCCAGGGCTGCCGCGTCGGCCTCGATCTCGTCCAGGGCGGCCGGGTCGCTGCTCACGGTGATGTACGCGTGCGTGGTCTCGTCGTCGGCGGGGTAGGGGCATTGCCTCACCAGGGCGGCGAGTTCGTCGCGGGTGAGCACGATGACCCAGGCGTCGTAGCCGAATCGCCCGCGCAGCGCGCTCTCGGCGGCGGCCTTGAGCGCGGCCGGGGTGAGCGTCGTGGTGACCATGACGTTGCCTGAGGCCAGCACGGTCGCCGCGGTGTCCACGCCGTCGAGCTGGCGCAGGCAGTCCTTCAGGGCTGCCGAGCGCATGGTGATCCGGTTGACGTTGACGCCGCGCAGCAGGATGGCGGCGGCGTAGCTGGCAGGGTTCATGCGGGTCAGTAGGGTCGCCCGGGCGGCGGTGCGCCTCCTGGGTGCCTGGCCTCAGGGCCGGCTGGCGGCCGGGGACGGGCGGAGGGGGCAGGGGCGCGCCAGCCCAGGAATAGTTGCATATTCAACTAAGTTGTGGTGGGCATGGACCTTGACGCCCTGGAATTCGGGATTGACACTTTCGGCGACGTGACCCTCGGCCCCGGCGGTCACCGCCTCCCGCACGCGCAGGTGGTGCGCAACGTCGTCGACGAGGCCGTGCTGGCCGACCAGGCCGGCCTGAGCAGCATCGGCATCGGCGAGCATCACCGCGACGATTTCGCCATCTCCTCCCCGGAGATGGTGCTAGCCGCGATCGCCGCCCGCACCAGCAGCATCCGCCTGGCCAGCGCGGTGACCGTGCTCAGCTCCGACGATCCGGTCCGGGTGTACGAGCGCTTCGCCACCTTAGACGCGCTGTCCGGCGGACGCGCGGAGATCGTGGTCGGGCGCGGATCGTTCACCGAGTCCTTCCCGCTGTTCGGCTTCGACCTGGACAAATACGAGGACCTCTTCGAGGAGAAGCTGGCCATGTTCGCCCAGCTCCGCAAAGGCGGCCGGGTGACCTGGAAGGGCACGCTCACCCAGGACCTTGATGACGTCCAGCTCTACCCGCCAGTGGAATCCGGTCCCCTGCCGGCCTGGGTCGCCGTGGGTGGCAGCCCGGGCAGCGTGGTCCGGGCCGCGCGGTACGGCATGCCCCTGTTCCTGGCCATCATCGGCGGGCACGCCGAGCGGTTCGTGCCGTACGCCAGCCTGTACCGGCGGGCACTGTCCGAGCTGGGCCAGGCCCCGGCTCCGGTGGCCTTCCACACCCTGGGCCACGTCGCCCCCGGCGATGAGGAGGCGCAGGAGGAGTTCTTCGGCCCGTATGTGAGGCAGATGAGCCGGATCGGCTCCGAGCGCGGCTGGGGCACCATCGACCGGCGTCACTTCGAGCACGAACTGGCAGCCGGGTCGCTGGCGGTCGGTTCACCGGCGACCGTGGCCCGCAAGATAGCCGACGGGATGAGACTGCTCGGCGCGCAGCGGTACCACCTCAAGGTGAGCACCGGGGACCTGCCGCACGAGAAGATCATGCGCAGCATCGAGCTGTACGGCACTCAGGTGGTGCCGCTGGTCAAGGAGATGCTGGCGCAGGAGTGAGCGCCCGGGGGCGGGTACCGGGGAGAGCCGGTGCCCGCCCCCTCCCGCTGCCCGGCCCGGGCGGATGTCAGGTGACGAGGGCGTGCAGGCCCTGGGCCAGCATCCACACGGTGAACACGGCCGCCGCGATGAGGACGGCGATCATGGCCGCCGCGAACAGGCCCGCGCGCAGCAGGTACCCGCGGGTGCCGGCCTGGACCTGCTGCCCGTTCTCGATCACCTCGCGCAGCAGCACGTAGTTCTTGCGGTTGGCGCGATGGGCGGCGTCGGCGATATCGCCCACGCCGGGGATGAGCCCGAGCAGCACGTCGAACAGGATGTTCCACCCCATGCGTGCCAGCACGTGCACCGGCACCCGGTGCCGCACGGACCCGACGAGGATGGCGCTGCCCAGCGCGGCGCCGACGGAATCGCCTATCCCGGGGACCAGCCCGATGAGGGCGTCCAGTCCGATCCGCAGGTTGATGCCCGGGATGCGCACGATGTCGTCCAGCAGCCACGCCAGCGCGTCGAGGGCCGAGGTGCTGGCCTCCTGCGCCGGGTCCGTGATCCCCCCGGGCGCCGGGGTCCGGGCCCGGTGCGGATCCGTGCCGCCGGGTGCGCCGCCCGGGAGCCGGGGCGGGCGGGTGCTTCCGGATTGGGCGCTCATCGTTCAGCGGGCGACGTTGAGGATGAGCTTGCCGGCGGCGTGCCCGTTTTCGAGGACCGCGTGCGCCTCGGCCGCCCGCTCCAGCGGATACTCGGCAGTGACCTCGACGCTCAGGGTGCCCTCGGCGAGCATCTGCCCGAGGGCGGCCAGGCGCTCCCGGTCGGGGGTGAAGCTGGCGATGACCGCGTCGATCCCGCGTTCGCGGGCCGGGGTCAGATCGGCCAGGGTGGGCAGCACGACTAGCCGCCCGCCCTCGGCGAGGTGCTCCAGCGAGGGGGCGAAGGTGCCGAAGTAGACCCCGTCGATGATGACGTCGGGGCGGGGCATCGCCTGCGTGAAATCGGTAGTGGCGTAGTCGATGTGGGTGGCTCCCAGGGCCTGGAGGCGGTCGCGGTGCCGCGCGGAGGCGGTCGTGTAGACGGTGGCTCCGGTGGCGGCGGCGAGCTGCACGATGATCTGCCCGGCCCCGCCTCCGCCGCCGTGGACGAGGACGGTGTCGGCGGCGGTGACCCGGGCCAGGTCGTGCACAGCGGCCCACGCGGTCAGCCCGGTCAGCGCGGTGCCGGCGAGCACGGCGGCGCTCACTCCCTGCGGGGCCTGCGCGACGCCCCCGGCGGGCAGCAGCGCGTATTCGGCGGCGGTGCCCTTCGGATCAGTGATGACGTTGACGCCGAATACCCGGTCACCGGGGGAGACGTGGCCGGCGCCCGGCCCGGCCGCCGCGACCACGCCGCAGCATTCCCGGCCCAGGATCGCGGGGAAATCGGCCTCGGTCCAGCCCGCCACGGCCTTCGAGGAGCCGTCCCGCATCTTGTAGTCGAT
>CAMCQD010000324.1 GCA_945876925.1 uncultured Dermatophilus sp. | reverse complement strand
GAGGCCGTCGACCAGGTACGGGATCTCGTGCTGCGGGCGCTGAGCGAGCCGGCCAGCCCCGAGCAGCTGGTGCACGCCACCGTCGAGGCCTACTTCGGCTTCATCTCGGCCCCGGACAGCGCCTTCCGCCTGGTCTTCGAGTCTGATCTGACCAACGAGCCCGAGCCGGCCCGCCGGGTCGCGGCGCTGCACGCTGACTGCGCCCAGGCCGTGGCGCTGCGGCTGCGTGAGGTGACTCGCATGGACCAGGCCCAGTCGCAGCTGGCCGCCATCGGGCTGGTCGGCCTCGCCCAGGTCTCGGCGCGCGCCTGGTTCACGTCGGCGACGCTGACCCGGGAGCAGGCCGTGGACCTCATCTCCACGTTCGCGCTGCGGGGGCTGCGCGGCTTCCAGGGTCCCGGCCCGGCCGCGGACGGCGCCGGGGACGCCTGACCCGGCCCTGCGGCGGGGCAGGCGCGGTAGCGGCCGTCCCCGGACGAGTACGCTCATTACCGGGATCTGAAATCGCGGCCGGATCGGCCACCGCAGGAAGGACACGCACGTGGAGGTCAAAGTCGGGGTTCTGCACACGTCTCGTGAACTCACGATCGAGTCGGACCTTGCTCCCGAAGCCGTCGAGGCCCTCGTCACGCAAGCCATCACGACCGGGTCGCCGCTGCGGCTGGAGGACACCCGGGGCAACGTCGTCCTCGTGCCCGCTGCCACTCTCGCCTACGCCGAGGTCGGCAGCCCCAAGCGCGCGGGCGTCGGGTTCGGCATGCTCTGACCGCCTGTGGCTGCCGGCGAGCCTCACCGGCAGGACTGCCATCCGCGTGACGGCAGCCGCCTGCCGGGCCCGCGGTGCCCGGGAGCGTCAGCGCCCCGGGCACCGGGCTGGCCTCTCCTAGCCGCGCAGCCCCATGGCACTCATGAGCTCGGCGAACCCGGCCCCGGCCTCGCCGAACGCCCCGCGCAGTATCTCGCGCTGCCCGGGTGAGAATCCGGGCAGGGGCTCTTCGTCGAGCAGCTGCCCGGCGACCAGCACCTGCCCGAAGACACGCCGGCCGTACATCGACAGCAGACCGGCCCGGACCGGCTCAGCGGCTACGGCCCGGGCCACCGTCTGCACGACGAGGCCGTCAAGGTCCCCGGCGCTGGCGGCCAGCACCCCGCCGGGGCCGGGCCGGGCAGCCGCCAGCGGCATCTCGGCCAGCACCGCAGCGGAAATGGCCGCGCCCGCGCAGCCTTCCAGCCAGTCGCCGGGTGCGGGGGCGCCGACGAGATGCCGCACCACGCGCGCGATGCGCTCATCGTTGCCGCCGGCTTCACCGGGGGCCGCTGCGGCGAGCCGCTGCGCCCGCCGCAGATGGCCGGTGGCTACCTCGGCCAGGGCGAGGCCGGCCGCCGGGGAGGGGGCGTCTCCGGCTGCCGCCGTCAGCTGCACGTGCAGCGCGAAATGCGCTGCGGCGAGCAAGCCGGCCGGCCCGGCTCCCGCGAGCCCGGGGGTAAGGTTGTCCGCTGACACGAGGCCTCCCACGCCTGGCGCGGAAGCTCCGCGCGGTTCGGTCGTGCAGGTCACCGCGCGCCCGCGTCAGCAGCCGCGCCGGTACTGCGGGTAGAATGTAGCTGACACACGGTGCCCGGTCGGCCTGCCTTCCGAGTTCTCCACGTCCCGCAGGTGCTGCGGTCAGGTCGCATGAGCGCGGCCCGGCCAGCCGGACCACGGGCGAGCACTAAGAGGCCGGTACAGCAAACCGGCTTCTCGTGCCGGTGCGCAGGCGATCGCCGATGGTGACGCCCCGCCCGGCTCCGACACTTTCCGATCGGCCCGGCACAGGCGCTCCGCTGCGGCATGGCTCAAGGCGGGGGCGCTACCTACCTCCGATCGAAAGACCAGCGTACCGGCATGACCGACACCACCACCGCCGCAACGGCCAGCCAGGCCGAGCCTGGCGACCTGCCCGCCTTCGCCGATCTGCCTATCCATCCGCAGATCGCGGCCGCCCTGGCCGACGAGGGCATCGAACGAGCCTTCCCCATCCAGGCCAGCACGCTCCCGGTCGCCCTGGCCGGCAATGACATCATCGGCCAGGCCAAGACCGGCACCGGCAAGACCCTCGGCTTCGGGGTGCCCCTGCTGAACGCCATGGTCGTGCCCGGCGACCCGGAATACGACGAGCTGTCCCGGCCGGGACGCCCGCAGGCCCTGGTCGTGGTCCCCACCCGCGAACTGTGCGTCCAGGTCGGTGACGACCTGGAGAAGGCCGGCCGCCGCCGCGGCATCCGGGTCGAGCGCATCTACGGCGGACGCGCATTCGAGCCGCAGATCGCCGCGCTGCGCCGCGGGGTGGAGGTGATCGTGGGCACGCCGGGACGGCTGATCGACCTGGCCCAGCAGGGTCACCTGCGGCTGTCCAACGTCACGGTCGTCGTGCTGGACGAAGCTGACGAGATGCTCGACCTGGGCTTCCTGCCCGATGTCGAGCGCATCCTCGCCCAGACCCCCGACTCGCGCCAGACGATGCTGTTCTCGGCCACCATGCCCGGGGCGGTCGTCGCGCTGGCCCGCCGGTACATGATGCAGCCCACCCACATCCGCGCCGAGATGTCCGCCGGCCAGGGGGCCACCGTCCAGGCGATCGAGCAGTTCGCCTACCGGGCGCATTCGCTCGACAAGGTCGAGATGATCGCGCGCATCCTGCAGGCGCGCGGCCGCGGCCGCACCATCATCTTCAGCCGCACCAAGCGCACCGCGGCCAAGGTCACCGAGGAGCTCACCAGGCGCGGTTTCGCGGCCGGGGCGATCCACGGCGACCTCGGCCAGGGCGCCCGCGAGCAGGCCCTGCGGGCGTTCCGGAACAACAAGATCGACGTGCTGGTCGCCACCGACGTGGCCGCCCGCGGCATCGACGTCGAGGACGTCACCCACGTCATCAACTACCAGTGCCCCGAGGATGAGAAGACCTACCTGCACCGCACCGGGCGCACCGGGCGCGCCGGGCGCACCGGCATCGCGGTGACCCTCGTCGACTGGGACGACATGCCCCGCTGGGGCCTGATCGACCGGGCCCTGGACCTGGGCATCCCCGAACCGGAGGAGACGTACTCCTCCTCCCCTCACCTGTACTCCGATCTGGACATCGACCCGCAGGTCACCGGCAAGCTGCCCGAGTCCGAGCGCACCCGCAGCGGCCTGGACGCCGAGGAGATCGAGGATCTGGGCGAAACCGGCCGCGGTAAGGGCGACCGGGGCCGGCGCCGGCGCACGGATAAGGACGGGCGCGGCCGGGGACGCGGCGAGCGCAAGGAGGGCCGCGACGAGCGCCCCGGCGGGCAGGACGCGCCCGGCGGCGAAGCGGACGGGTCCGCCCCG
>CAMCQD010000323.1 GCA_945876925.1 uncultured Dermatophilus sp. | reverse complement strand
AGTACGCACGAGTTGTACGTCACCAGGCCGGTCACCGTTCCGGCCAGCGGTAACCAGCGGGAGGGGAAGACGCCATAGAACGAATACACCCAGAAGGAGGCGATCATCATGATGAGCACCGGGACGCACCGGAAGAATTCGATGATCGCGGTGCACAGCCAGTTCACCGGGCGCAGCGGCGCCATCCGGCCCAGGGCGAGCATCACGCCCGCCGGCAAGGCGAGCGTGATGCTTATCAGGGCGGCCGTGAAGGTCGCCTGGATGCCCGGCAGGATATAGCCGGTCCACACCGGCGCGGTGAGGAATACCTGCCAGCGGTCCGCGGAGAGATTCCCGCGTTCGCCTAGCCGGGTGAGCGCCGCCCAGCCGGCGAGTAGGAGCGCCGCTCCGAGCGCGAGGGCGACGATGCGCTGGATCAGGCGCGCCCGCGGGCCGGGAGCATCGAACAAGGCAGCCGGGGCGCTCATCGCCGCACCGCCAGTTTCCCGCCCAGGTGAGTGGTGAGCAGCCCGGCCGGCAAGGTGAACAGTACGAAGCCGGCCGCGACGATGAGGAAGATCCACGCGCTGAGGTCAGGCCGGTTCTCAAACATGTTTCCCATGAGGTAAGCGATCTCGGCGACTCCGATAGCCGCGACCACGGTGGTGTTCTTCGTCAGCGCGATGAGGGCGTTTCCCAGCGGCACGATCGCCGACCGGAATCCCTGCGGCAGGATCACGTGCCGCAGGCTCTGGGTGAAGGTGAGCCCGATCGAGCGGGCCGCCTCCGCCTGGCCCGGCGGGATCGCATTGAACCCGGTGCGCAGTGCCTCGCAGACGTACGTGGCGTGGTAGGCGATGAGCGCTGCCAGTCCCCACCGGAAACTCCGGTCGGAGAAGTACGCAGATGAGGCCGGATCGGCGATCTCGATCCTCAGATTCGAGCTCAGACCCAGCATGCAGAAGACGCATAGCAAGGTCAGGGGAGTGTTCCGGAACACGGTGATATACGCGGTGCCGAGCCATCGCAGTAGCGGCACCGGGGAAAGCCGGCAGACGGCGATGACGCTGCCGAGCACGAGTGATCCCGCGGCCGAGAGCACCGCGAGCTTCAAGGTCATCCAGAATGCGCCAGGAATGTCGTAGGCCGAGAATAGCTCGCCCATGCGCGGCCCTTAGCGGGAGTTCGTGGCTGAACCGGGACTGCTCGCCGTGGCGGTGGCGTCCGCGCCGCACGCGGGAACCGGCGCGGGCGGGTTCTGTGCGTCGGGGGTGAAGCCGGAAGCGCCCAGGTTGTCGTTCACCGCGGTCTTCCACGCGCCCGAGGAGATCATCTCGTTCAGGGCGCTGGTGATCTGCTCGCACAGCTGCGTATTACCCTTGGCGATGCCGACCCCGTAGCGCTCGGTGCTGAACGTCTTGCCGACGAGCTTGACCTTACCCGCGTACTGCGGCTGCGCCGCATAGCCGGCCAGGATGGTGTTGTCAGTGGTGAGCGCATCGACCGTGCCGTTGATCAGCTCTTCCATGCATTTGCTGTACGTGTTGTACTCCTGCAGCTGCACCCCGGGGTATTCCCGGGCGACCTTCTGGGCTGAGGTGGACCCCTGCACCGAGCACAGTTTCTTTCCGCTGACCAGCGATCCCGGCCCGGTGATGGCCTCCTCGTCTGCCCGGATGAGGAGATCCTGCCCGGCGATGAAGTACGGCCCGGCGAAGTCGACTTCTTTCTTCCGGGATCCGGTGATGGAGTAGGTGCCTACGATGTAGTCGAGCTGCCCGGTCTTGAGAAGGGTTTCCCGCTGGGGAGTCGGGGCCTCGGTGAACTGCGGGGTCTTGCCGAGCTTCTCCGCGATGTACCTGGCGACGGCGACGTCGAATCCGGTGAATTCGTTGCCCTGCTGGAGGCCCATTCCGGGCTGGTCGAACTTGATCCCGACCCGTACGGTGTTCGCGTCGTTCCCGGAGTTCCCGCCGCACGCGGCGGTGACGAGCATGAGTGCGGCGGCGGTGAACGCCGTTCCCGCGATGCGGATTCGCCTGCCCGTTGTGTTCCTCATCATGATCCCTACCTCCGTTGACTGGCGTGGCAAGCGATGTCGCGAGCCGTCCGCGGCGTTCTCCGGCGTGCGGATGCTAGTGCGTGATGATTTTTGACAGGAAATCCCGGGCCCGTTCGGACCTGGGGCTGGTGAAGAACTCCCCGGGGGAGTTCTCCTCGACGATCCGGCCATCGGCCATGAAAATCACCCGGTCGGCAGCCCGGCGGGCGAAGCCCATCTCGTGCGTGACCACGATCATCGTCATGCCGGACCTGGCCAGGCTGGTCATGACATCGAGTACTTCGTTGATCATCTCCGGATCCAGCGCGGAGGTCGGCTCGTCGAACAAGATGACCTTCGGATCCATCGCCAGTGCCCGGGCGATAGCGACCCTCTGCTGCTGGCCGCCGGAGAGCTGCGCCGGGTACTTGTCCTTCTGCCCGGCCACGCCGACGCGCTCCAGCAGGGCCACGGCGCGTTCTTCGGCCGCTGCTTTCCCGAGCTTGCGGACCCGCATCGGGCCGAGCGTGATGTTTTCCAGCACGGTCTTGTGCGAGAACAGGTTGAACGACTGGAAGACCATGCCGACGTCAGCGCGCAGCCGGGCCAGTTGCCGGCCTTCTTCGGGCAGGCGCTGCCCGTCGACGACGATGTCACCGGATTCGATGGTCTCCAGCCGGTTGATGGCGCGGCACAGCGTGGATTTACCCGAGCCGGATGGACCGATGATGACGACGACCTCACCGGTGTGCACGGTGAGGTTGATGTCCCGCAGGACGTGCAGATCCCCGAAGTGCTTATTCACGTCCCGGAGGACGATCAGCGGGTCTTTGCCGCGCACCGCTTCTGCCATGCACCGCAGGGTACGGCACCGCCGGGGTCCGGTTACCGGTCAGGCCGGCCCCGGATATGACTGCGGCGCAACCCGGGTCGTCGCTGCGGCCCGCCCCGGCGCCGGGCCGCCGGGATCCGTGCTGGTCGCCTCCGGTGACCGGCAGTTAGTCCGGCCGGGATGCCTTCGCCGCGTCCGTGAGACGCCACCGGGAGCATTCCCGCCCCGGCGTTCCCCGGTGCCGCCTGGTCCGTGCCCCCGGTCAGGGCCGGGCGGTCAGCACGATCGGCTCGCCGGCAGTGATGGCGATGGTGTGCTCGGAGTGAGCGCCGCGCGAGCCGTCCTTGCTGCGCAGGGTCCACCCGTCAGCGTCGGTGTAGATCTCGTCGGTGCTGGCCAGCAGCCACGGCTCGATCGCGATCACCAGCCCGGGGCGCAGCCTCAGCCCGCGCCCCGGCCGCCCGTCATTGGGCCCGTGCGGTTCCCCGTGCATCACCCGGCCGACGCCGTGCCCG
>CAMCQD010000322.1 GCA_945876925.1 uncultured Dermatophilus sp. | reverse complement strand
GGACGCCGGGCCGGGCGCCGGGGCGGGTCGGTGATCGCTCGCAGCCGCTCCTCGGGCACGGGCACGCCGCTGGGACGTGCCGCCCCCGTGGCCGCGATGACCGCGTCGTCGTCCAGGTCGACCCGGATGGGGTCAACGTCCAGCCCGGCATCGGCGGCGATGCGCTTCATGAGCCGCCGCTGGTGCGGCAGGGCCAGCGTGACCACGGCCCCGTCCGAGCCTGCCCGGGCGGTGCGCCCGGCCCGGTGGAGGTAGTCCTTGTGGCCCTTGGGCGGGTCGACCTGCAGCACCGCGCTCACATCGTCCACGTGGATGCCGCGCGAGGCCACGTCGGTGGCGACCAGCACCGGCAGGGTGCCGTCCCGGAACGCCGCGAGGATGCGGTTACGTACTCCCTGGTTCAGCCCGCCGTGCAAGGCAGCGGCGAAGACGCCCTGGTCACGAAGCTGCGCCGCGACCCGGTCGGCGCCGAGCTTGGTGCGCACGAACACGACGGTGCGGCCCTCCCGGTTGGCGATATCGGCGGTGATGAGCTTCTTGTGCGCCGGTTCGACGAGGAAGATGTGGTGGGTCATCGTCGCCACCGACGCCTTGGCCTCGTCGGTGGAGTGCTCCACCGGGTCGGACAGGTACCTGGCGACCAGATCGTCGACGCCGTTGTCCAGGGTCGCCGAGAACAGCAGCCGCTGCCCGCCTTCGGGCACCAGGTCGAGCAGTGCGCTCACCTCCGGCAGGAAGCCCATGTCGGCCATGAGGTCAGCCTCGTCCAGGACGACGACCTGGACCTCGTCGAGGATCGCGGCTTCCCGCTCGACCAGGTCGTTCATCCGGCCCGGGGTGGCGATGAGCAGATCGGCCCCGCGTTCGAGGGCATCGATCTGCGGCTCATACGGCATGCCCCCGGCGACGAGCTTGTGGCGCAGGCCGGTTACCCGCACGAGCGGCGCGAGCGCGTCGGCGATCTGCATCGCCAGCTCCCGGGTGGGCGACAGGATGAGCGCGCGCGGGTGATGGGGCCGCGAGCTGCCGCCCAGCAGCCGGGTCAGCACCGGGATGCCGAACGCCATCGTCTTACCCGAGCCGGTCCGGCCCCGGCCTAGCACATCCCGGCCTGCGATGGCGTCCGGGATAGCCGCCCGCTGGATGGGGAAGGGCCTGGCGATGCCATCGCGGGCCAGCCGGTCGACGATGCTCATCGGCACGCCCAGGCCGGCGAAACCCTCGGCCGGGTCGTCGGGCAGTTCCGCTCGGCGGGGACGCTCGGTGCGCCGCATCCGCTCGGCGTGGAAGGGCGGCCGGTGGGCGTCCTCGGCGCGGACGTCATCACGGCGGGGACGCTCGTCACGGTCGCCGGGGCGCTGCCAGCCGGCCCGGTCCTCGCGCCGGTAGCGCCCGCTCCCCGGGGCGTCCCGCTCGCCCGGGCCTGAGCCGTAGCCGTGGTCGCGCCCGGTTCTGGCGTACCGGTCGCCGCGGGAGGAGCCGCTGCGGTCGCGGTGGTATCCGCGCTCACCGCCGCGTTCGTAGCGCCCCGGGGCCGGGCGGGCGCTGTCCCGGTGGTCGTCCGGGCGCAGATCGCGCCGGGGCCGCTCGTCGTCCCACCCGGCTCCGGCTTGCTGCCAGCGCGGTCGGCCCGGGCGGTAGCGGTCATCCCGGTCGTACCGGTCCCCGCGGTCGTAGCGGCCGCCACGGCCGTACCGGCCATCCCGGTCGTAGCGGTCGCCCCGGTCGTACCGGTCCCGGCGTCCATAGCTGTTGTCACGGCCATACCCGTCGCCGCGGTCACGTGCGCCGTCCCGGCCGGAGCCGCGACCGCGGTCGTACCGCTCACCACGGTCATATCCGCCGGGCGCGCCGCGCCGGTCCCCCCGGCTGCCCCGGCCGTCGTCGTCCTCGCGGCCGGGCCGGCGCGCGCGGTAGTCCTCCCCGGACCAGCGGCGGTCGCGGTATCCGCGCTCACCGCTGCCGGAACGCCCGGATCCGTCCTGGTCGTAGCGGCCGCCCCGCTCGAATCGCTCGCGCGGCTCGCGGCGGGCGGAGCCGGGATCCTGGGCGGCGCGCTCGGCGGCACGCCGCTGCTCCCGGGCGGTCATGGGCTTGGTCCCGCGGCGGGCCTGCGCTTTCCGGGCCGTGCTCCACCGCGCTTTCCGGCCGCTGCGGCGGGCCCCCGGGGACCCTGCGGCGTGACGGGATTCAGGCATGATGTCTCTTCTCACTCGTTCGCTAGGCTCGTCCGGCCGCAGGCCACTCGCCTGAGGAGCAGAGAACGGGCCTCCCACATGTAACCGGGAGGGCGGGCCGGCGCCGGCTGCGGAATGCGCTACCGTCCGGCGCTGCTCGTACTGGCCGTACGGCAGCCCCGCGGCGGATGCTCATGGTGCCGCTGCCGGCTGCCGCGATGGCCTCGCGCCCGCCGGCCCTGGCGTCACCCCGGGAAACCGGGACCAGTGGCGAAGCGCCGAGGCCACACGGGGCCCCTCCTCCCCGTGCGACGCCCGACCCTTCACAGCTGCGCGGGCCGGCGCCACACGATCGGGGGCACTCGTGCCGGATGCTCGCTCCGGGCCGCCGGTTACGCTGCCGGATACCGGCGTCGCCTCAGCGATCGGAACGGGCGGTTACCTGCGGCACTGCGCCCCACGCGGGAATGCTACCCCACCAGGTGCCTCGTCTCCTCGCCGCTCGCCGCCTTCGCGCACGCCAGCGGCAGCTTCCCGCTCGCTCGCCGGCGGCCAGCCATCCGTTCCCGTCCGGGATGGACGGGATATACCCCCGCCGGAATACCACGAGGCGGCGGGACGTTACCGGCGCCATGACGACTAAGGCACTGACCCGGGCGAACTTCGAGGAGACCATCGCCTCCAGCGACATCGTGCTCATCGACTTCTGGGCCTCGTGGTGCGGACCGTGCCGCCAGTTCGGTCCCATCTTCGAACAGGTATCGGATAATCACCCGGATATCGCCTTCGTCAAGCTCGACACCGAGGCCGAGCAGGAGATCGCCGCCGCCGCGCAGATCACGTCCATCCCGACGCTCATGATCATCAAGGAGGGCGTTCCCGTGTTCTCCCAGGCCGGTGCCCTGCCCGCGAGCGCGCTGGAGGATCTCATCACCCAGGCCCGCGCGCTCGACGTGAGCACGCTGCGCGAGCACGGCGGGCCAGCTGAAGGACAGCCCGGCCCGCAGTGATCTGAGCCTGCCGGTGCCGCGCTCGCGCTCCTCAGCGGGCGATGGCCGGCCACAGGAGGCTGGCCATCTCCTGCGCCCACTCCTCCGGTAGCCGGCCGCGCGCGAAACTGCCCAGGACGGCGGCGCCGCAGATCATCTCCACGATCCGCCCGGGCTCTGCATCCGGGCGGAAGACGCCCTCGGCGATGC
>CAMCQD010000321.1 GCA_945876925.1 uncultured Dermatophilus sp. | reverse complement strand
GGCATCCACGGCACCGACGACCCCTCGTCGATCGGCGAGGCCGTCTCCCACGGGGTGATCCAGTCCTCGTTGTCCCGGCGCAGCGCTTCCCATTCGGCCCGGTCGCGGCGTCGCAGGCCGCGCATGATCACCGGTGCCCCGCCCGGCCGGGGCAGGGTCAGCTCGTACGGCCAGTACCCTCCGCTCACCGGCCGCCCCCGGTTCCCGGCGGCGATCCGCCGGGGTCGCGGCCGGGCTGGCTCATGTCCTCCTCCTGCCAGTCCCCTGAGCGCCCGCCGCTTTTCGCGGTGACGCGGATGTCGGTGATGCGGCCGTGGCGGTCTATCGCCTTCACCATGTCGATCAGGGTGAGCGCGGCCACGGCGACGCAGGTCAGCGCCTCCATTTCGATCCCGGTGCGGTCGGCGGTCCGCACCGTGGCGGTGATGTCCACCCGGTCCTCGCCGACTGTGAGGCTGACCTCGGCGCCGTGCACCGCGATCGGGTGCGCCAGCGGGATCAGTCCCGGGGTCGCCTTGGCGGCCTGTATCCCGGCGATCCGGGCGACCGCGAGCGCGTCCCCCTTGCGGACGGTTCCCGCCTGCAGCGCCCTGATCGCCTCGGCGGATAGCAGCACGCATCCGCGAGCCGAGGCCGTCCTGGCAGTGACCGGCTTGGCGGTGACGTCGACCATGCGCGCGGCCCCGTCCGGGCCCACGTGGGTCAGCCCCGGCGCGGGCGGCCTGCCCGCCGGCGTCCCGCGGCTCATCCCGGTCACCGGCTCGGCGCCCATCACCGCGCCTCCGTCCTGCCGGAACGCTCCAGGCAGCTTCGGGTCCAGGTGATCCCGGCGGCCCCGGCGGCGAGCCCGTCGACCAGCACCAGGCACTGATACCGGTCGCCGCCGCCCGGGCCGGGGCGGGCCGGGTCCGCGGCCGGCACCACGAGCAGCCCGTCGGCGTCGCGCAGCCCGGTGAGCATGTGCACGTCCTGGCTGGGGAGCACGGTCGCGGCCAGTTCACCATCGACGGCGTCCAGCCTGGCGCACAGGTACGCCTCGCGCTCCTGCCGCGCCGGCGGCTCCCCGGTCACCCGCACCGTGACGACCGGAAGTCCCGCCGGGCGCACCCCGGACATCTGCTGCAGCGCGGGGAGCACGAACAGGTGAAACGACACGTACGCCCCGAACGGGCTGCCCGGCAGGGTGAACACCGGCACCCCGGGGGCGCAATCGGGCCCGGCGCCAGTCCCGGCACCAGGCCCAGGCCCGGCTCCGCGCAGCGACTCCGCGGTGACCACGCCGAATCCCTGCGGCATGCCGGGCATCATCCTCACCCGGTCGAAGATGACTCCCCGCCCGGCGAGGGCCGTCTTTATCACGTCGTACGCCCCGACCACGCTGACGCCGCCGGTGGAGACCACGGCGTCGCACCCGGCGGCGGCCCCGCCGGCGATGGCCGCGAGCACGGCCCCGGGCGAGTCCGGCACCCCGGTGACGCGGGCCACCTCGAACCCGTAGGCGTCCAGCAGCGCCGCGAGCATCGCGCCGTTGCTGTCCACCACCTCCCCGAATCCGGGCACCGAGCCCGGCGGGACCAGTTCGTCCCCGGTGGACAGGACCAGCACCTTCGGCCTGGCGAACACGCTCACCTGCCAGCACCCGGCCGCGGCGGCGAGGGTGAGCTCGCGTACGCCGAGCAGCTCCCCGGCGGTGAGCACCACCTCGCCCAGGCCGGCATCCTCGCCCTCGAAGCGCACATGCTGCCCGGGCGTGACCGGATGCCAGCTGGTCACGTCCGCGGTGCCGCCGTCGGTGTCCTCGGCGGGGATCACCGCGTCCGCCCCGGCCGGCAGCGGCGCCCCGGTGATGATCCGCATCACGTGCCCGGGCGCGAGTGAGCGCGGAGCCCGCGACCCGGGCGGGATATCGCCGTCCACCGGCAGCTTCACCGGCGTCCGCGGGCCGGCTGCGGCCACGTCAGCGGCGCGTACTGCGTATCCGTCCACGGCGGCGCTGTCGAAACCGGGCAGCGCCACCTGGCTGCGGGCGTCCTCGGCTAGCGCGCAGCCCCGCGCCCTGGCCAGCGGCCTGGTCTCGACCCGGCACGGATTGACCTGTGCGAGTACACGGGTCCGGTAGTCGGAGACGCTGAGCATGAGAACCACGATAAGTCGCCCCACCGGCCCGTCCCGCCCGGTACCGGATGCGGGCGGGCTGCCGGGACCCGTCCGAGCATCTCGCAGCGGGCTTTACACCACAGACGGGGACAGGCGGAGGCGTTCAGGAAGAACCGGGAGGCGATTCTCGTCACAGCCGCAACATGGCCGGTCAGATGCACCGGCCGGCCCCGCGGCACCAGGGAGAATCACGGTACGCCGCGGTAAACGGTCGGACGGAGGACGCCCCATGGCCGGCAGCGAAGCCCTCGACGTCACGGTGCTCGGGCCGGTTTTCCTGCTCACCGCCGTGGTGCTCATCACTGTCGTCGCCGTCGTCCGGTTATCCGTGCACACCGGCCTGCCCTCGCTGCTGCTCTACCTGGGCATCGGCCTGGCACTCGGCGAGGCCGGGCTGGGCCTGCACCTGGACTCCCTCGGGCTGAGCCGCCTGCTCGGCTACGTGGCCCTGACCCTCATCCTCATCGAGGGCGGGATCACCACCCGCTGGAACGACATCCGCGGATCGGTCGCGCCCGCGGCGGTGCTGTCCACCGCCGGGGTGGCCGTGTCGATCGCCGTGGTCGCGGCCGCAGCGCACCTCTTCCTCGGCCTGGACATGCAGACCTCCCTGCTCGTCGGGGCCATCTGCTCCTCGACGGACGCCGCGGCGGTGTTCTCGGTGCTGCGCGGGGTCAGCCCGGCCCGGAAGCTATCTGGCGTCCTCGAAGCCGAATCCGGTTTCAACGACGCCCCCGTGGTGCTGGTCGTGGTGGCCCTGTCCGAGCACCTGGCCGCCGGGGAAACGCAGCTGGAAGCGCTCCCGCTGCTGCGGGAGGTCACCGCCGAGCTCATCGGCGGGGCGATCATCGGCCTGGCCATCGGCACCCTCGGGGGCAGGATCATGTCCCGGCTGGGCTCCACTGCGGCCGGGCTGTTCCCCATCGGGGTGATGGCCTGGGCCCTGCTCGGCTACGCCACCGCGACCCTCGCGCACACCAGCGGCTTCATCGCGGTGTACCTGTGCGCCCTGGTGCTGGGCAACACCCACCTGCCGCACCGGGCGGCTACCCGCGGATTCGCCGAGGCGCTGGGCTGGCTGTCCCAGATCGGGCTGTTCGTCATGCTCGGGCTGCTCACCACGCCGCGGGAGCTGGCCGACCAGCTGCTGCACGCCCTGGTCATCGGCGCCGCGCTGCTCCTGGCAGCCCGCCCGCTGTCGGTGTTCGCCTCGACGGCATGGTTCG
>CAMCQD010000320.1 GCA_945876925.1 uncultured Dermatophilus sp. | reverse complement strand
CGTCTCGGCCCTGGGCCGGGGGCAGGTCCTCACCCGGATCCGGGCCGGTGAGCCGCAGTGCCCGCCGGGAAACCGGGGCCTGCTCGTCCTGGCGCCTCAGGCCCGGAGCAGCCTTACGCGCAGGCGGGGACTGCCGCCAGGTCGCAGACCCGCAGGCCGGACAGCTGAGCCGCCCTGCACGGGGACTCGCCCCGGATGCGATGACGCCCCCGGGCCAGGGCAGAGCTGCCGCCGGCGTTCTCGTGCCGGGGACGTCATCGGCCGGTTCCCCGGGGCTGCGATGCTGCTCGCGCTCGCGGATCAGCGGCCCCGCACGGGCACGCCGGTGATCCGGAAGGGTGCCTTGCCGCCGCGCCTGGCATGCTCGTAGGCCAGCGTGACGGTGTCCTCGCCGGTGTCGGGCCAGACGAAGGACAGCACCTGCGCCTGGCCCTGCTCCAGGCTGCGGGTGAACGGGTCGGTGACGGTGAACCGCGACGGCGGGGAGCCGAGCCGGTACTGCACCGGCGGGACGCGCCGGCCGGGGGTGAGCAGCGTCAGCGCCCCGGCGGTACCGGCCGGGCCGGGGGAACCCTGGCTGCCGTAGCTCATCAGCTCCGCGGGCGAGGCCTGCCTGCCGGACTCCGCGGTGACCCGGACCTCGCCGAGCAGGTAGCGGTTCACCCGGCGCACCCGGTCGATCTCCAGGCGCACCCTGGTGCCATCCGGCTCGGTGACCACTACGCCCCGGCGGCCCTCCCCGGAGACGCCCGAGGGGGCGGGAAGCGGCGTGTCCTGCCGGGGTGCGCGGGCCTCGCCGTTCATCCCGGAGGGATTCACGACGATCTCGACCCGCCGGTTCGCCCGGCGCGCCGCGGGGCTGGTCCCGGCGACGCGGGGCGCGCGTTCTCCCCGGCCGGCCGCGGAGGACTGGAAGCGCCCGAGGTTCGTGAGCTTGCCGAGCCCGGCGTGCACCGAAGCGGCCCGGCGCTCGGAGAGCTTCTGGTTGTACGCCTCGTCGCCCACGTCATCGGTGTGCCCGGTGATCGCCAGCGACCCGCCCGTGTACAGCTCGAGGTGAGCGGCCACGTCGCGCAGCACGCCGTCTGCCCGGGGCGTCAGCTGCGCCGAATCGGTCGCGAAGAGCACGTCCGCCGAGAGGCTGACCGCCATGCGATCCTGGCTCACCGTAGTGTCGGAGCTGTCGTCCGTGGCCAGGTACGTCGCCTCCAGCGGGCTGGTAGCGCCCTGCTTCCAGGCAGGATCGGCGTCCTGGAGGGCGACGCTGGGGGGATTGAAGGCGCCGTCCTCGCCTGCCCTGCGGACCGCGACGCCGTCCACGATGCCCACGCTGGTGAGCATGACCGCGACCTTCTTACCGGCTTGCAGGCCGGCGGAGTCCACCCGCGCGTACCACACCGCCGGGGACTGCGCCGTGATCTGCGCGGATCGCCCCGCCGAGGTGGCGGTGGCGTCGTGGGTGGTGCCGTTCTCCAGGTCGAGCACCCGCAGGGGCAGGCCGGGTCCGCTGGCGGCCGGGGACGTGCGCTGCGGGTACATGCTCGCCGCAGTGATGGCCGGGCCGTCGGTTACCCGGGAGGAGACCCGCACGAAGGCGTCCGACCCGTTCAGCACGACAGGCCCCACTTCGACATCGACCCTGGAGCGCTGATAGGTGACCTGACGGCGTCGCGTGTCCAGGCTCTGCTCCGCGGATCTGCCCGCGGCAGGAAGCCCGCCCAGGTCCGGTGCGGCACCCCCGCGCACGTACAGCATGAGCATGAGCGCGGCTATCAGCAGGACCAAGGCGAACCGGGACATGACGCTCCTCGCGGGCTGGGATGGCGCGAAACCCGCTGCCAACCCTACGCACCCGGACAGGTGCCCGGTGGTACGGGGGCCTGGCCATCACCGGGCGCACGCAGCGCGGCAGCTCCTCCCCGGCGCGTGCGGGCCAGGGCAAACCGGTGCGGCCCTGTGCTCCGGGGCGGCCAGGCAGGGGTAACCGAGGGCGCGGCGGGAGCCGGCGGCGCGGCGATTCCGCCTATGTTGCATACATGGAATGCGAGGCCGGGCAGGTACCGGAACCTGATTAAAGCGGTCGTGAATTTCTTTGACTGGTAATTGATGACGCGCTGTTCCCGGAAACTGGACGAGTGATCTGGACGGGCGGCCGGGGCAATGCCGGCCCGCATAACTGGTCATCCGACCTGAACGGACTTGCAGAACGGTCGTCCAAGACGCATGCTCTTAATGCACCCGCTGAGCGGGGCGGCCCGATTCGCGAAGGGAAGCGCTTACCGCTTATCCCGGACCGGGCGGGCACGGCATCGGATGGGGGTCCGATGAGCAGGACACCGGATGGGGGATCTGGTGAGTAGTACAGCATCCGATTGGGGGATCGGATGCGGCGGCACTCCGGTGGGGGCCGGAGTGCCGTGGTCGCAGGGGTTTGCGGCCACCGCCGGCCGGGTGTGGGGACCCGGCCGGCAAGCACCCGGATGGGGGTCATGGGTGCGCCAGCGTCACGGCGGGGGACTGCGGCGCTGGCCAGTTAAACCGCCCGGAGTAATCCGGGCGTCCGGGAAGCAAGGCGAGGAAGCCGGGTCTTCGTGAGGTTCTCGCCGGGGCAGCCGGGTACATCGGCCACCCCGGCGAGAACCGTTTCACTAGCGCGGCAAGAGCTGATGGGGGAGCGGCATGGCATATGGAATCAGCGCGCGCACCGGTCTGACGGCCGGATTGCTCCCGGGAATCGTGCTGGCGTCGGTAATGATGGGAAGTCCCGGCTCGGCCGCTTCCGGTAATGAAAGCGCGCGGGCCACCAGCCAGCCGTCCGCCAGCGCCGTGACGCACCTGGCCGGGCCGGATAGCCCGGCATCCGGATCAAAGGCCGCCTCCCAGCCCCCCGGCCCGGATGAAGGCCGGACGCTCCTGCCGGCCAGCGGGCCGATCCGGGAGGACAGGAAACTCGCCGTGGACGAGCACCCGGCCGGTGCGACCGAACCGGTTAGCCGGGACAAGGTGATCGCGGCCGATGAGCACCCGGGAGGGAGCGCGGGCGCGACGCGCCCGGCCCCGGCGACGGCGGGCCGTCCTCAGGCCGCTACCGCGCGGCGCCCTGCCGGACAGCGCCCTGCCGGGAGCGCCCCGCTGGCCAGCGCGCCGGCCCCGGCCGCTACTACCGCGGTGAGCCGCCCCGGTATCGCACGCGGGGTGCGGATCGCGGCGGCGCCGGCTCCCGCGGACACCGGCGGGAATTCCCCGGCGGTCGCCCTCCTCGGACTGGCACTGACTACCGCCGGCGCCGGCCTGGCGCTCGCCGCCCGCCGCGCCGCCCGCCGGCCCGCGCCCGCGGTCTGCCGGATCGGGCTGAGATACAGCGTTCGTGCGCAGCGGAAGCGGGTC
>CAMCQD010000319.1 GCA_945876925.1 uncultured Dermatophilus sp. | reverse complement strand
CAATCGATCAGCATGTCGCTCCTCCTTCACGGCGGCGGCCCGGCGGGGCCGGCGGGGCTGCACCCGCGCTTCGCGGGCCCTCCGGGAACCGTGCCCGGATCGGTGCGTCACACGCTAGGAGCGAGCGGTGACAGTGCCTGCCTGCCCGCCCGCCGGCGGGTGGCTGCGCGCCTGTGTCAGTGGCGGGGTCTAGGTTCGTAGCCATGCACGCCATCCAGGGAACGCTCGACGATCTGGGCACCTCGTTATCGCAGGTGACGTTCGTCGTCGTCGACCTCGAGACCACCGGTGGCAGCGCCCTGACGTGCCGCATCACCGAGATCGGGGCGGTCAGGGTCCGAGGTGGCGAGGTGCTCGGCGAATTCCAGACCCTGGTCAACCCGGGCATTCCCATCCCCGCGTTCATCTCGGTGCTCACCGGCATCACCGACCAGATGGTGGCCTCGGCCCCGGCAGAGGACTCGGTCATCCCGGCTTTCCTGGAGTTCACCGGTGAGTGCGTGCTCGTGGCCCACAATGCCCCGTTCGACGTGGGCTTCCTCAAGGCCGCGGCCCGCCGCCTGCAGCTGCCCTGGCCGGACCTGCCGGTGCTCGACACGGTCACCCTGGCCCGCCGCCTCGTCACCCGCGACGAGGTACCCGATCACAAGCTCTCATCGCTGGCGGCGCTGTTCTCCACCGGGGTGACCCCCGATCACCGCGCCCTGCACGACGCCCGGGCCACGGTCGATGTGCTGCATGCCCTGCTAGCCCGGGCGGGCTCGCACGATGTCACCACCATCGAGGAGCTTTCCGCGTTCACCTGCCGCGTCAGCGATGTACAGCGGCGCAAGCGCCACCTGGCCGGCGATCTGCCCTCCGAGCCGGGGGTCTACCTGTTCAAGGATCACGCCGGTCACGTGCTGTACGCGGGCACCTCCTCCGATATCCGCCGCCGGGTCCGCTCGTACTTCACTGCCGCCGAGCAGCGCTCCCGGATCAGGGACATGCTCAGCGCGGCCGCCGCCGTGACCCCGGTGGTGTGCGCCACCGTGCTGGAGGCGCAGGTGCGCGAGCTGCGGCTCATCGCCGAGCACGACCCGCCGTACAACCGCCGCTCCCGGCGCCCGGAGCGGGCCCCGTGGATCAAGCTCACCGCCGAGCCCTTCCCGCGGCTGTCGGTCGTGCGCCAGGTCCGCGACGACGGCGCTTGCTACGCGGGCCCGTTCGCCTCCCAGGCCAGCGCCCTGGAGGCGATCAGCGCCCTGCACGAGGTGGTGCCGCTGCGCCGGTGCACGACCCGCCTGCGCCCGGGACAGGCCACGAGCACCTGCGCCCTGGCCGGGATGGGCCGCTGCCCCGCCCCCTGTGAGGGAACGCTGCCGCCGGCCGGGTACGACGCGCTCATCCGCCCGGCCCGCGACCTGCTCACCGGTGACAGCCGCGCGGTAGCCGGCGCCTTGCAGGAGCGGCTTGGCTCCCTGGCAGGCGATGAGCGCTTCGAGGAGGCCGCCGTAGTCCGGGACCGGGCAGCTGCCCTCGTGCGCGGGGCTGCCCGCAGCCAGGAGTCCTTCGCCCTCACCAGCGTCGCGCAGATCGTGGCCGGGCGGCGCCTCCCGGCCGGCGGCTGGGAGCTCGCCTGCATCCGGCACGGGCGCCTGGCCGGAGCAGCGGTCAGCCCGCGGGCCGCCGATCCGGCACCGTACATCGCCTCCCTGACCGCCACCGCCGCCGTCGAGGACACCCCCCAGGCGGGGCTGGGAGCTGCCCTGGCCGAGGAGGTTCACCTCGTGGCCCAGTGGCTAGCCGGGGAGGGCACCCGGCTGATCAGCGTCGACGGAGTGTGGGCCTGCCCGGTCAACGGCGCGGGCGGCTACGTGCACGTCTTCGGCACCCGCAGCTGACCGGCACGCAGGCACCCGGAGCCCGGCGCGGGTAGCTCCCGGGCCGTCCTGAGGCAGGCCAGGTGACTCACCGCCGGAGGAGACCGGGGCGGCGAAAACCGTCAGGCGAGCGTGGCAGCCCGCCACTGGCTGAGCTTGGCCGCGGCGGCACCGGAGTCAATCGACTCGGCGGCCTGGGCCATCCCGGCGCGCATCGCCTTGCCGAAGGAGGCCTGATCGTGCACCGCGCCCGGCTCGCTCGCGCGCAGCGCCAGCGCCAGCCCGGTGTTGAGCAGCACCGCCGAGCGCACCGGACCGGCTTTGCCCGCCAGCAGGTCGAGCGCCACCTGGGCGTTGTGCGCCGGGTCGCCACCACGCAGGGACTCGATCCCGGCCAGCTCCACCCCGAGCGCGGCCGGGTCCACGACTAGCGGGAGCACCCGTCCCTGGGTCACCCACCACAGCGCCGATGTGGTTGAGATGGTCAGCTCGTCCAGCCCGTCGTCGCCGCGGAACACCACCGCATCCGACCCGCGGGAGGCGAACACCTCGGCTACCACGGGCGCGAACCGCGCCGAGGCGACCCCGACCGCGGAGAACGCCGGGCGGGCCGGGTTGGACAGCGGGCCCAGGATGTTGAAGATCGTCGGGATGCCCATCTGGCGGCGCGGCCCGGCGACATGCCGCATCGAGGGGTGGAACGCCTGCGCGAACGCGAACGTGATGCCCGCCTGCCGGGCCACCTGCGCCACCCTGTCCGGGGTCAGCGACAGGTTGAGCCCGAGGGCTTCCAGGCAGTCGGCGGTCCCGGACCGGGAGGAAGCCGCCCGGTTGCCGTGCTTGACCACCACGGCCCCGGCGCCGGCGGCCACGATGGCCGACATCGTGGAGATGTTCACCGTGCCGGCCCGGTCCCCGCCGGTGCCGACGATGTCCAGGCTCCCCTCCGGGACCGGCAGCGGCGTGGCGTGCGCCAGCATGGTGTCCGAGGCGGCCCGGACTTCCCGGGCGGTCTCGCCCTTGGCGGCCAGCGCCGCCAGGAACGCCCCGACCTGGGTGCCGGCCGCGTTGCCGGACATGATCTGCTCCATCGCCCAGGTGGCGCTGGCGGTATCGAGGTCGTGACCGGCGACCAGCTCGGACAGGATGACGGGCCAGGTGAGTTCCCGGCTCATGAAACGGTGGCCTGCGATGCGGGCGCCCCGGCCTGCTCGCGCACCACATCGGCCACGGTGCGGGCCAGCACCAGCGGATCCAGCGGCTGGGGCACCGCGCGCTCGGCGTACGACCAGGCGGCCAGCCAGGCGTCCTGCGGGCGCCCGGTGAGCACGATCACCGGCGGGCAGTTGAAGATCTCGAACTTGAGCTGGCGGCACAGCCCCATGCCGCCCAGCGGCACGGCCTCACCGTCGAAGATGAACAGATCGTGCCCCCCCGCGTCGGCCTCGAGCTGGACGGCCTGCGGGGTGGCGCATTCTTTCCACTCGGTGATCTCGACATCACGGGCCGGGCGCACCCCGACCGCGCGCA
>CAMCQD010000318.1 GCA_945876925.1 uncultured Dermatophilus sp. | reverse complement strand
CGGTGTCGTGGCTGCTAGCGGTTCGCGCCAGCCACCGGGGTCAGGCCTTGACCATGGACTTACGCAGGTCGGCGTTGAGCTGCGAGATGACCTCCATGTCGATGTCCTTCGGGCAGGCCAGCGAGCATTCGCCCATATTCGTGCAGCCGCCGAAGCCCGCGGCGTCGTGCGTGGCCACCATGGCCTTCACCCTGCTCCACCGCTCGGGCTGGCCCTGCGGCAGCTCGCCCAGATGGGTCACCTTGGCGCCCATGAACAGCATGGCAGCCGCGTTGGGGCAGGCCGCTACGCAGGCACCGCAGCCGATGCAGGCCGCCGCCTCGAACGAACGGTCCGCAGCCGGCTTGGGCACGGGCACCGAGTGCGACTCGGGGGCCGCGCCGGTGTTGACCGAGATGTACCCGCCAGCGGCCACGATGCGGTCGAAGGCGGTGCGGTCGACGATGAGGTCGCGCAGGATCGGGAATGCCTCGGCCCGCCACGGCTCGATGGTGATGGTGGCACCGTCGCTGAAGCTGCGCATGTGCAGCTGGCAGGTGGTGGTGTTGCCGTTCCCGTCATTGCCGTGGGGGTGGCCGTTGATGACCAGGCCGCACTGGCCGCAGATGCCTTCACGGCAGTCACTGTCGAAGGCGACCGGTTCTTCCCCGCGGTTGTTCAGGTCCTCGTTGAGGATGTCGAGCATCTCCAGGAACGACATGTCCTCGGAGACGCCATCGACGGAGTAGTCGACGAGTTGCCCGGTCGCGGCGGGGCCGGCCTGACGCCAGATCTTCAGGTTGATTCTCACTTGTAGCTCCGCTGCTTCAGCTCGATGAACTCGTATACCAGGGCTTCCTTGTGGAGAGTTGGCGGCTGATTCTCACCGTTCCATTGCCACGCCGCGACGTAGGCGAACTCGTCATCGTGACGAAGCGCCTCGCCTTCCTCGGTCTGGCTCTCGGCGCGGAAATGCCCGCCGCACGATTCACGCCGGTGCAAGGCGTCGATGCACATGAGCTCCCCGAGTTCGAGGAAGTCGGCGACCCGGCCGGCCTTCTCGAGGGACTGGTTGAGCTCGTCGGCCTTGCCCAGCACCCGCAGGTCGGACCAGAACGCCTTGCGCAGCTCGCGGATGCGGCCGATGGCGTACTTGAGCCCGTCCTCGGTGCGCTCCATACCGCAGTACTCCCACATGATCTGGCCGAGTTCCTTGTGGAACGAGTCGGCCGAGCGCGTGCCGCTGCAGTTGAGGAAGTGCTCGAAACGCTGGACGACGCCGGCGCGCGCCTCGGTGACGGCCCGGTCATCATCCGCCAGCGCCGGGTACGGGCCGCCGGCCAGGTAGTCGCGGATGGTGTTCGGGAGCACGAAGTAGCCGTCCGAGAGGCCCTGCATGAGCGCCGAGGCACCCAGGCGGTTGGCGCCGTGGTCGGAGAAGTTGGCCTCGCCGGTGACGAACAGGCCCGGGATGGTCGACTGCAGGTCGTAGTCGACCCACAGGCCGCCCATCGTGTAGTGCACGGCCGGGTAGATGCGCATCGGGACTTCGTAGGGGTTGTCCCCGGTGATGCGCTCGTACATGTCAAACAGGTTGCCGTACTTGGCCGACACGGCGTCCCGGCCCATGCGGGCGATCGCGTCGGAGAAGTCGAGGTAGACGCCGCGGCGGCCCTCGCCCTCGATCTCCGGACCGACGCCGCGGCCCTCATCGCACATGTTCTTCGCCTGGCGGGAGGCGATGTCACGCGGGACGAGGTTCCCGAACGCGGGGTAGATGCGCTCGAGGTAGTAGTCGCGGTCCTCTTCGGGGATCTGACGCGGGTCCTTGTCGCAGTCTTCCTGGCGCTTGGGCACCCAGATGCGCCCGTCGTTACGCAGCGACTCCGACATCAGGGTCAGCTTGGACTGCTTGTCCCCGTGCTGCGGGATGCAGGTCGGGTGGATCTGCGTGTAGCACGGGTTGGCGAAGTAGGCGCCCTTGCGGTACGCCCGCCAGATGGCCGTGGTGTTGCAGCCCATCGCGTTGGTGGACAGGAAGAACACGTTGCCGTACCCGCCCGTGGCGAGCACGACGGCGTCGGCGATGTGGGTCTCGATTTCACCGGAGACCATGTCGCGCACGACGATGCCGCGGGCGCGCCCGTCGGCGACGATCAGCTCGACCATCTCGTGCCGGGTGAACATCTCGACCGTGCCCGCGCCGATCTGGCGCTCCAGCGCCTGGTAGGCGCCGATGAGCAGCTGCTGGCCGGTCTGGCCCCGGGCGTAGAAGGTGCGGGACACCTGCACGCCGCCGAAGGAGCGGTTGTCCAGCAGGCCGCCGTATTCGCGGGCGAACGGCACGCCCTGGGCGACGCACTGGTCGATGATGTCGGCGCTCACCTCGGCGAGGCGGTACACATTGGATTCGCGGGCGCGGTAGTCCCCGCCCTTGACCGTGTCATAGAAGAGGCGGTAGATCGAGTCGCCGTCTTCTTTGTAGTTCTTGGCGGCGTTGATGCCACCCTGGGCGGCGATGGAGTGCGCGCGGCGGGGGGAATCCTGGTAGCAGAAAGCCTTGACGTTGTAGCCGGCTTCGCCGAGCGTGGCGGCGGCGGCCCCGCCCGCCAGGCCGGTACCGACGATGATGACCGACAGCTTGCGCCGGTTCGCCGGGTTGACCAGCTTGGCATCGAACTTGCGCTGCGCCCAGCGGCTCTGGATCGGCCCGGTAGGAGCCTTCTCGTCCGTCAGCGGCTCGCCTACGTAGTACAGGCCGTCGATCAGATCGCCCTGCGGCGTTGTGGTCTGGGACATGAATCCAGTCTCCCCTTACTTGATCAGGCCGAACATGATGGCGAGCGGCGGAACCATGAACCCGACGATCGTCACCGTGGCGATGAACAGGCTCAGGCTCTTGGCACGGGCGCGTGCCGCGGGCGTACCGGTCCATCCCAGCGTCTGGATAGCGCTCCAGGTGCCGTGCAGCAGGTGCATGCCGAGGGCGGCGAGGGCGATCAGGTACACGAGGACGACCCAGGGGTGCTGGAAGGCGAGGATGACGCGCTCAGCCGGGGTCTCCCGGTAGCCGCCGACGTTGATCCACATGAGGGTGAACTGCGCCAGGTGGAACACGATGAAGGCCAGCAGGGCGACGCCGCCCCAGCGCATGGCCTTGGACCGCCAGGTGGCGGCCGCGGCCTGCCGCACCGCGTAGTTGCTCCCCCGGGCGGTATTCGCGCGGCTCCACAGCGTGAAGGCGGAGTACGCGTGCGCCACCAGGGCGAGGATGAGCACGAGCCGGAAGCACCAGAGGAAACCCTCGTACGGCAGGATCGGCATGAACATCTCGCGCAAGTGGTGCGCATACTCGTCAAATGTCTCATGACCCGCGAGGATCTTGAGATTGCCGTACATGTGGAAAAGTACGAAG
>CAMCQD010000317.1 GCA_945876925.1 uncultured Dermatophilus sp. | reverse complement strand
GCAGCGGCTGGCCCGGGGCAGGTCAAGCCGGGGCAGGACCCGCGCTACCGTCCGGGGCGGGCGCATCCGCCGGCGCGGCTCCTCCCGGGCGGACGTGCCCTGCGGGCCCCTCCCCTCACCCGGAACCGCCCAGGTCACCGATCCGGCTCACGCGCAACCTGATCGGGGACCGCTCCCCTCGCCTGGGCCCGCCCGGGTCGCCAGGTCCGCTGCTGGCAGGCACCATGGGCATATGAATGACACGCCCGAGACCTCCCTGGCCCGGTACCCGGTGACCCGCACCATCGAGCAGTGGCAGGCCATGCTCAGCCCGGCCGAGTACCAGGTACTCCGGCTCTCCGGGACCGAGCGCCCCTTCCCCGGTGAGGACACCGGCACCACCACGCAGGGCGTCTACCGCTGCCGCGGCTGCGGAGCCGAGCTGTTCAGCAGCGCTACCAAGTTCGCCAGCCACTGCGGCTGGCCGTCGTTCTACGCCCCCTCCCGCCAGGAGGGCGTCGAATACCGGGAGGACACCAGCACCGGCCAGCTGCGCATCGAGGTGCGCTGCGCCACGTGCGGCTCGCACCTGGGGCATGTGTTCAGCGGGGAGGGCTACCCTACCCCCACGGATCAGCGTTTCTGCATCAACTCGGTGGCGCTCACCCTCGACACGTCCGCGGTGGACGTCCCCGGCACGCCGGGCGCATAGCCGGCCGGGCCCGGGAGCGGCGCGCATCACCGGCGCCGGGGTCACGGGTTCGCACCCAGGAACGGGCTGCATCGGTGCACCTTTGAGCATTCCGCGCGGGAGGCCCGGCGTCGCGCCCAGGGGCGGGCTCATCAACTGCCTCGCCATGGTGGCTGCCGGCGCTACTGGCACCAGGGCCAGGCGGCGTTAAGTGCCGGGCCCGGCAGTCCCCCGTCTCTCCCGGCCGGTCCTGCCCGGGCCGGTGCCAGGGGAATCCGGCCGAGGCTAGCGTCTCGTACCTGGTGATCGCCCGTGTCTTCCGGGGGTGCGCGGTAGCCGGTGCCCCGGACGTAGCGATTCCAAGTGCTCCGTTCTCCGGGGCGTGCGCACATTTACCTGCGTAAACGTGCCACGAGTCCCGAAAAAGGGATAGTTCCGATCGCTACCCGCCCGGCACCCGGGGGTGGTGCGGGTCCGGGCGGCCGATGAGAACGGCCAGCCCGGTGTCCAGCGGCGACGAGTCACGCGGCCGGCTTCCCAGCCCGGTCCGCACCGGGTACCCGGCCGGCGCCCCGGCCCGGCGGGTGCCCGGTCAGGGCAGTCCGGCGACGATGCTGGCCAGGTCCCGGCGCGGACCGGTGAAGAACGGGATCTCCTCGCGCACGTGCAGCCGGGCCCGGCTGGCCCGCAGCTCGCGCATGAGGTCCACGATCCGGTGCAGTTCGTCGGCCTCGAACGCGAGCACCCACTCGTAGTCCCCCAGGGCGAAGGCCGAGACGGTGTTGGCGCGCACATCCGGGTAGCCGCGGGCCATCTGGCCGTGCTCGCGCAGCAGGTCGCGCCGCTCCTCCTCGGGCAGCACGTACCAGTCGTAGGAGCGGACGAACGGGTACACGCACACGTAGCCACGGGGCTGCTCCTCGTCGAGGAAAGCCGGGATGTGGCTGGAGTTGAACTCCGCCGGGCGGTGCAGCGCGGCCGCCGACCACGCCGGTTCCAGGTAGCGTCCCAGCGCGCTGCGGCGCACCGACTTGTACGCGGCCTGGACGGTCTCGATAGCGGGTGCGTGCCACCAGAACATGAGATCGGCGTCGGCGCGCATCCCGGAGAGGTCATACGTTCCCCGCACGACGAGCCCGTCACCGGACAGCTCTTCCAGTGCTGTTCCGGCCTGGGCGGCCAGGCGCTCCCGTTCCTCAGGCGCGGACGGCAGCGGCGCGGTGGCCCGCAGAACCGACCACATGGCGTACCGGATGGTGCCGTTGAGTTCCCGGATGCGGGCGGCCCTGGGGTTAGCGATATGGGTGTTCTCAGTCACACAGGGCACCTTAACCAGGACCGGGGCGCCCGTCCCAGGCCCCGCGGCCCGCCGTCTGCCCTCAAAGCGCCTGGCCTGGCCCTTTGAGGGCAGGTCCGGTCAGTTCTCGCCGAGGCTCTTGATCAGGGCGACGATGCGGGTGAGCACGTCCGGGTCGGTCTCGGGCAGGACGCCGTGACCCAGGTTGAAGATGTGGCCGGGGGCGTGGCGGCCCTCGTGCACGATCCGGCGCACCTCCGTCTCGATCACATGCCAGGGCGCGAACGCCAGTGCCGGGTCGAGGTTGCCCTGCACCGCGTAGCCCGGCCCGAGCCGGGCGCTGGCCTCGCGCAGGCTGGTGCGGTAATCCACGCCGACGACATCGGCCCCGGCGGCGGCCATGGCCTCCAGCAGTTCACCGGTGCCCACCCCGAAGTGGATAGTCGGTACCCCGAGCGCGCCGATGCGGCCCAGCACTGCGGCCGAGTGCGGCTGGACGAACCGCTCGTAGTCCCGCCGGGATAACGCCCCCGCCCACGAGTCGAACAACTGCGCCGCCTGCGCCCCGGCCCGCACCTGCACGGCGAGGAACGCGGTCGAGATCTGCGCGAGCCGGGCGCACAGCGCATGCCACAGATCGGGCTGACCGTACATGAGCGCCTTGGTGCGGGTGTGCGACCGGCTCGGTCCGCCTTCGATGAGGTAGGACGCCAGCGTGAACGGGGCCCCGGCGAACCCGATCAGCGGGGTGGACCCGAGCTGGGCCACGCAGCGGCGCACTGACTCCTCGATGTCGGGCACGTGCTCGCCCGTCAGCGGGGCCAGCCGGTCCAGGTCGCTCCACCTGGCGAACGGCTCGCTGACCACCGGCCCCACCCCCTGGACGATGTCCAGGTCGACGCCGGCCGCTGCCAGCGGCACCACGATGTCAGAGAAGAAGATGGCCGCGTCCACCCCGTGCCGCCGGACCGGCTGCAAGGTGATCTCGGCGACGAGCTCCGGCTCGCGGCAGGCTTGCAGCATCGAGCCGTCCCCGCGCACCTGCCGGTACTCGGGTAGCGAGCGCCCTGCCTGGCGCATGAACCACACCGGCGGGCGCGCCCCCGGGCGGCGGCGGGCCGCCCGCACGAGCAGCCCGGCGCGCTCATCAGCGCCGGGTAGCTGATCGCCGACGTGGGCTACCGATGAGTCACGACGAGGCTGGATAGTCACGGCTCGATCCTGTCATGCCCGCGACGGGAATGCCGTGCGGCGTGTCACCGCAACTCGCCACTCCGGTACCCGCCGAGCGCCTAGATTCGGGGAATGTGAGCGCACATTACTCGACTGACTCGGCGGAGGTCTTCGCCGAGGCCGCCGACGAACTCGACCGTGTGCGCCTGCGCCCCGAGGTGGCCGTGGAGGAAGTTCCCGCCCCCACCCGCATCG
>CAMCQD010000316.1 GCA_945876925.1 uncultured Dermatophilus sp. | reverse complement strand
ACCGCCGCGGGCTGGGTGCGCGCCGACGCGTCGGCGCCCAGGGTGGCTAGCAGCTTCTCCCGCTCGGCGCGATCGCGTTCCCCGGTCGCCGCCGCCGATTCCTCGGAGGCGATCGCGGCCAGGTCCGCGGCGGCCCCGAAAGCGTCTGCGACGCAATGAATCCGGGTACTCATCCGGACGGTGTCGCGCCGCCGGATCCGGGCGCCCTCGTCGCGGGCCAGCCTGCGGGCCAGCCCGATGTGCGACTGCGCCGCCCGGGCAGCGTAGGCGGCCATCTCGGGGGCGATCCCGTCCCGCCGGACGAGCAGCTCGGCCACCGCCTTGACCGGCGGGGTGCGCAGCCGCACATGCCGGCTGCGCGAGCGCAGGGTGACGATGACGTCCTCCAGGGCGGGCGCGCACAGGATCCACGCCGTCGCCGGGCCGGGCTCTTCAATCGCCTTGAGCAGCGCATCGGCCGCGCGTTCCGTGAGCCGGTCGGCGTCCTCGACGATGATCACCCGCCAGGGGCCTGCCACTGGCTTGTGCGCCGAGGTCATGGCCAGTTCCCGCGCGGCCTCCACCTGGATGGACAGTCCCTGGGTGGCGACCACCGCGACGTCGCTATGGGTGCCCTGGAGCACCGTGGAGCAGGTCGTGCATTCCCCGCACCCGCCCTGCGGGCATTGCAACGCGGCTGCGAAAGCCCTGGCCGCCGTGGACCTGCCGGAGCCAGGCGGGCCGGTGAACAGCCACGCGTGCGTCATCGCCGAGGGGTCAGCGACCGCCTGGCGCAGGATGCCGACCGTGACGGACTGGCCGGCGAGGTCATCCCAGACGCTCACCGGTCCACCTCCGGCTGGCTGCCGCAGGCGCCGGGCACCGCCGCGCGGGCAGGCCAGGTCCGGTCCGGGTCTGCGGAGGGGGACGGGTGTTGTCCCAGGGCCGCGAGCACCGCGCCCGCGATCCGCGCGGCGTTGTCCCCGACCGGGGCGGCAGCGTCGATCACCAGGTACCGCTGCGGGTCGGCCGCGGCCAGTCGCAGGAAACCAGCCCGGACGCGTTCGTGGTAGTCCCCCGGCTCGGCCTCGATCCGGTCGGCCGCTCCGCCGCGCCTGGCCTGGCCCGTCTGGGTGGTCACGTCGAGCAGGATGGTCAGGTCGGGGCGCAGCCCGCCGGTGGCGAACCGGACCAGGGTGGCCAGCTCGTCTTCAGTCAGCTCCCCCCGGGCACCCTGATAGGCCAGGGTGGAGTCGGCGAACCGGTCGGTGAGCACCACCGCGCCCCGGGCCAGCGCGGGCCGGATGATCGTGGCCACGTGCTCGGCCCGGTCCGCGGCGAACAGCAGCGCCTCCGCCCGCGGGGTCACCCCCCCGCCGTGCAGCAGGAGCTGGCGCAGCGCGTCCCCCAGCGGCGTCCCGCCCGGTTCGCGGGTGGTGACGACCGGCCAGCCGGCTGCCGTCAGAGTGCCCGCCAGTGCGGCGATCTGGGTGCTCTTACCGGCCCCGTCGCCGCCCTCGAAGGCGATGAAGCAGCCCGCAGACGCCGGACCGGGCAGCCCGGCCCCCGGACCCCCGCCGGTGCCGCCCGGAGACGGGAAGCTAGCAGGTGCGTCCTCGCCGGGGTGCAGCCCCCCGGTGGCGGGCGCATCCCCCGGTGCCGCTGGCTCCCCCGCCGCCAGCGGCACCGGAGCGCCCGGCGCTGCCCCGGCCAGGGGCAGGTCAGCAGATGGCACCGGCTCTCCCGGTGCCAGGGAGGCACCGGCGGCCGGTGACTGATCCGGATACTCCGTCCCGCGCTCGATGAGTTCGCCCGACATGACCCCGACCCTAGGCCACGCCGGTGACAGTGCCGTGCCCGCCGCACGCGCCGCCGCGGACCCCGCCTCCGGGCCTGACCGCCGCGGGCCGGGCAGCCGGATCCGGGAACGGGACAGCCAGACGGGTCAGGCGTACGTGTTGACGTTCCGGCCCAGGTTGCCCGATGTCGCCAGCGGCAGCGAATCGACGAGTGTGGTCATGGCCGCGGACTCGGTGTCCATGGCCTTCTTCAGCATCGAGACCTGAACATCCGTCTGCGACGCGCCCGCGCGCGCACTCAGGATCGTCTGCGCCAGTGCGGCGACATCCATGTCTTCTCCTAGACTCCGTGAAAGGTCCTGACCAGGAAATTCATCCCTGACCCGCCCTCCTCATCGGCACCTGCCAGGCGCTGCTGAGGTGAACGGAACGAGCGTCCGACCCCGGGGAATCCAGGCCGCTGGCGGGCCTCACCCGGCCGGGGCACGGCGCTTGCCCGCACCTCCGGGATCCGCCCCCGCTGACCCCGGTCGCGCCCTGGTGCCCCGCACCCCCGGGATCCGCCCCGCCCCGGGCGTCTGGGCACCCGCCCACGCCGCCGGGAAGCCCCTCCCGGAGGGGGCGATCACTTCTGGTCGAGCACGCTGCGGGTGACGGCGTTCTGCTCGGTGAGCACCCCGGAGATGACGTTCTGCGCCTCGTTGATGCGCTCGACGGTCGATTTCACTTCGCCGAGGGAATGCACCACGCTCTGGGCGTCCGCCTGGATCGCGGTGACCTTCGAGGCGACCTCCTCGGTCGCATTCGCGGTCTCCCGGGCGAGGTCCTTGACTTCGTTGGCGACCACGGCGAAGCCCTTACCGGCCTCACCGGCCCGGGCTGCCTCGATGGTGGCGTTGAGGGCCAGCAGGTTGGTCTGCTCGGCGATGCTCGTGATCGTCTTGACGACGTTGCCGATCTCGGCGCTGGAAGCGTTGAGGTTGCCCACGATCCGTGAGGCCTCGTCGGTCAGCCGCTGCGCCTCCGCGGCGACGTTCCCGGCCTCGACGACGTTGCGCTCCACCTCAGTGATCGAGCTGAGCAGCTCCTGCCCGGCGCTGCGGGTGCGGTCAGCCGCCCGCAGCCGCTCGATCGTCTTCGACACGAGGAAACCGGTGTTCCGCAAGGCGGTCTCCCGGTCACCGGTGAGCTCGATCTCCTTCGTGGCGAAGAAGTCCATCGTGCCGATGACCTCGTCATCGACGAGGATCGGGAAGCACACGCCCGATTTGACTCCGGCGCGCTGGGCGGCCGGGGCGCGCACGCAGTCGGTCACCAGGCCCAGATCCGGTTCGAAGACCAGATCCCTGCTGGCCCAGGTCCGCCCGGCCACGCCAACCCCGCGGGCGAACGTGGCCTGCCGGGTCACCTCGCGGAATTCCTCCCCGGCCGATCCTGATTCGTGCGCGTTGCGGAGCACGTTCTCGGCCGGGTCGATAGCCCAGTACGAGCCGGAGTCCCAGCCGAATTCATGACGCACCGTGTCCAGGGTGACCTTGATGGTGCTGACTTCGTCCGAGGTCGAGCTCGTGCGGTGCACGACCTCATTGATCGCCTTCATGTCGTGTTCCATTTCCCCGCGCCGCT
>CAMCQD010000315.1 GCA_945876925.1 uncultured Dermatophilus sp. | reverse complement strand
CCGCCTGCCGTCCGGCACCCACTCGGCACATAATCGCATCCAGCGCATTAGAGGGGTTATGTGCTCAAGCACATAACCCCTCCGCCCGCGCGTTGTCCCCGCTCCTCGCCTTGCGCGACATCGACCTTACCACGTTTCCCTCCTCGCACGCCGACGCCCAGTCGCCGGTCATGCAGACCGCCCCTCCGTCGCTGTGCAGGACCAGGGGCCTCTCCTCGGTGGGCCCCACCTCCGCGATGAGGTCCGAGAGCATGCCGTGCGCCAGCTCCTTGTCCGGGTGCCTGGAGACCCTCCAGCACACCGGCCACCCGTCGAAGCAGCCGATCGCGGGCGACAGGCAGGCCTTGTACCCGTCGAGGCGGAACTCCGTGACGTCGGTCACGGCGAGCAGCCCGGGCTCGGGCGCGTGGAAGTCGTGGGAGCCGTCCTCGCCGAGCGGCAGGTTCGCCGGGCGCTCGGAGAGCTCGCCGGCGTAGCTCGAGCACCTCGCCCGGCGCGCCATCTGGGCGGCCTTGCGCGGAACGAGGCCCTCCTCGGCCATGATCGCGCGCACGACCTTCTCGGAGGCGATGACGGGCGTCGACGCGTCCCCGGGCTCGAGGTCGCGCCAGGAGACGGCCTCGCCCGCCCCGGAGCGCAGGTCGGCGGTCACCGACTCGGCGCCGTAAGCGCCCCCGCTCGCCTCGAAGGAGGCTCGCACCCGCGCGCGCAGGGCGGCCTTCGGGTCAGCCCTGGCGGCCCTCGCCGCCTGGTCGAGGTAGGTGCTCTTGGGGATCGAGAGCGTCTCCGTCACGTCCCTCAGCCTCGCGAGGGGGCAGCGCTCGCGGGCCAGCTCCCCGGCCCGCCACTTCTCCATGCTCGTCAAAGAGGCCGGGCCTGGTGCTTTTAGGACGTCCAACACCGCCAGCGCCTCCGCGAGCTTGACCTCCGCCATCCTCGCCCGCTCCGCCGGGTCCTCCGGCAGGTCGGCTCCCCAGTCGCGCCAGTCGGTCTGCTCGGGCTCCCCCAACTCGGCCTCCCCACGGTCCCGGCGGGCCCTCGCCGCGTACCTCGGGCTGCCCTCGCCGTGCGCGCAGTGCATGCGCGCGGCCCGGTCCGGCATCTCGGTCGCGGCGAGCTCGCCCGCCTCCTCCATCCTCAGCCAACGATACAGGTTCGCGCGGGTCGGGAAAAGGGACAGGCGCCGACATGCTTCGGCGACGCTCATGCCGCTGTCGTGGAACTCCCAGAGTATCCCCTCGCGCTCCTCCTTGGTGTACATCGGACTCCCTCCTGGACCGAACTTGGTCCGAGTTTTTGTCCGAGGTCCCCTATGGTCTCTTTGCCCAAGCAGGATGCCATGAGGCAGATGCAGAGAAGCAGAAATCTGCAGCTCACCAGAGCTATTACATGGCTGGACATCAGCCACTGCGGACCTGGGTGTGCGGCGGCGAGGAACTTGCGGCCGAGGTGGCATCTCTGGAATGTCTCTGGAATGCAGCATGCGCTGGGATTGGGCCAATATCTCCATGCGCCGATGTTGAGCAATCAGGCTGCAAAGAATCGCTTTCTGTCTGGTCGGCCTTTGATAGAACAGCAAACAAATATTCATTCCGAGAGTTTCGGAGCGTGCGGGTCGATAGGTTACCATGAGCTGCGGTAATGGGAATCGGACATGAGCAAATGGCGAAGCACCCTTGCAGCTTTGGGCCATTTTCCCTCGTCTCGGCGGACGCGGAAGAGATGCACGAACCAGTTCAGGCAGGAATGGAGGTTTGCCTTCTTCATGCCGGGGAACCTGAACAGGTATCGCCTGAGCCACGAGCAGAGGCTGTTCACGAGCTCCATGGCCTCGAGGTAAGCCGGGTCGGCCACGTCGGCCTTGTAGGACTCGTCGGTGCACTTGGCGGCCTTCACGAGTGCCGGATGCGACCTCTCTTTGTCGTGCACGATCACCGATCCCGGGGCTATGTGGGAGAGCAGGGCGTCCTTGATCCGCTTGGAGGAGGGCTTGCCGTGACCGCAGGTCACGGCGACGACGTTCCTGAAGGCGACGATGGCGACGGCGATGCAGATCTTGCTCTTGGACAGGCCCCTCTTCTGGACGAAGTCGGAGCCGCGCACGATGTCGGTGTCGGTGAGGTAGAGATCGTCGATTCAGACGCGGCCGCTCAGCACGAGCCTGTCCTGGCAGCCGTCGATAGTGGCGAACACGCGGCGGCGCCATTCGAAGGCGGTCCTGTGCCCGATCTCGCAGACCTCGGCGATGAGGTCGATCGGCGCGCTGTGGCACACGCACGTGACGAAGCGCTCCCAGGTCGGGAGCTCCTTCTTGCCGTATTCGAGCACCGTCCCGGTGAGCGCCGAGCAGGCGGATCCGCAGACGGGACAGCGCCAGCGCTGGTGGCCGGCGGGAGTCCTCCCGGCCCGTGCGCAGCCGGGAGACCCGCAAGATGGGCACGGCGGGTGCGGCCGCCAGAGAGCCACGGCCTCGCCGAGCGTTCTCGCACCGATCAGGCTCCTGCACTTCCGCGCAGCGGCTGCGGCGCAGAGTTCGTCGAATTCGTCGGTGTCGAGGGACGAGACCATGCCCTCGTAAGGGTTGACGGCAACCATGGCGGATTCCTATCCGCCCAAACGGCCATCCGGTCAGGAATGTCGCCAAACATAGGGCCAGATGGCCGCTTGGGCAATTCTATGTTTGGCAACGCCAATGGTATAACGCGGAGGTGCGGCAGTCAGCATTTGACCCGCACGCTCCGAAACTTTCGGAAAGAAAAAATTAGGCGGAGGCGCTCGTGCGTCCCCGCCACATAAACCCGCTTGGGTTTGCGATCTGTACTAACTATACCCGTTCAGAACTAGCGGTCGACCAGCCCGGCTAGGAATCCCATGGATGCCTCCGCGGAGGCGTCGGGGCGGGTGACGGAGAGCACGGCCTTCACGTCGTCTGCGAGAGGGCGGAGGCGCGCCGAGGCCTCGTCGTCGAGCGAGGTCCCCCCCCGGCCATGCGCCTGTGGAGGAGCAGGAACGTTGCCATCTGTTGGAGGCAGGGGCTCCAATTCGCGCGACTTAGCTGAACGCCTCGTTTAACGCCTGGATACGCTCGTCCACGACGCGGCCCATCAGTTCGGCCTCCGCCGCCTTGCAACCGTTTCGCCTTGCAAGGCTTCTCCACGAATGTGCCGTGCCTACCACCCTTGCGACCGCAGATGCGCTCTTCCCGCAGTCCGTCGATCTCGGACCTGCCCGTCTCGCCAAAGACCGACGTGACGCGCTGTTTCCCTGGATCGGGATTGATGTTGACGTCAAATACGGGGGAGAGAACCCAGCTCCCTCCTTTTCGAAGGAGGCCCAAGTTCCGTAGGTGGTCGTCTGTGTTGTGCAAGGCAATGGACAAGGCGACGCGCGTGAACAGGGATTCGAG
>CAMCQD010000314.1 GCA_945876925.1 uncultured Dermatophilus sp. | reverse complement strand
TCCGCGCCGGGCTCAGCCCGGTAATGGCCACCCTGGAAGCGGACTGGACGATCAAGGATTCCGCCCGCCGCCGCCGGGTGCTGCTGCTCGCCTCCGCCTCAGATCACTGCCTGCGCGATCTGCTGTACCGCTGGCAGCTGGGCGAGATGCCGATGGACCCGGTGGGCGTCGTCTCCAACCATCCGCGGGACACTTTCGGCCACCTGTATGACGTGCCCTTCCACTACCTGCCGGTCACCGCTGACACCCGGGCCGCCCAGGAGGAGCAGATCCTCGCCCTCATCGAAGGCCAGCAAGCCGATCTGGTCGTGCTGGCGCGTTATATGCAGATCCTCTCGCCCCGGCTCGCCGGGGCCGTGGCCGGTAAATGCATCAACATCCACCATTCGTTCCTCCCCGGATTCAAGGGCGCGCGGCCATATCACCAGGCCTATCAGCGCGGGGTGAAACTCATCGGCGCTACCGCGCATTACGTCACTGAGGAACTGGACGAGGGGCCGATCATCGCCCAGGATGTCGAGCATGTCAGCCACCGGGACACCCCGGACGCGCTCATCCGCAAGGGGCGCGACATCGAGCGCCGCGTGCTCGCCGAGGCGGTGCAGGCTCACCTGGAAGACCGGGTCATGCTGCGCGACAACACCACCATCGTCTTCCCGGCGTGAGCCGATGAGGCGCCCCGGGGAACGGCCGCGCACCCGCCTGGCCCGGGGCGGGCAGCTCCCGTGCCCGGCCAGGCCGCACCGGGTGCCACGAGCCCGGATCCCCGGGTTCCCCCGGATCGCCCGCGCGGCCGGGGCGTCCCGGCCAGCCGGGCGGATAGCGGAGGCGAGATGAGCACGCTGGCTGACCTGATCCCCTCCGGCGACGGCCCGCCCAGCCCGGACGATCTGTTCGACGCCTTCGCCGAGTGGGCCGCCGGGGCCGGGCTGACCCTCTACCCGCACCAGGAAGAGGGCATCCTCGAGCTGCTCACCGGTGCGAACGTCATCCTGGCGACGCCGACCGGCTCGGGTAAGTCCCTCGTCGCGGCCGCCGCGCATTTCATCGCCCTCGCCCGCTTCCGGCACACCGGGAAGCGCACCTATTACACGGCCCCGATCAAGGCCCTGGCGTCGGAGAAATTCTTCGCGCTGTGCGCCCAGTTCGGCGCCGGGAACGTCGGCATGATCACCGGTGATGCCTCGGTGAACCCCGGTGCCCCGATCATCTGCTGCACGGCCGAGATCCTGGCCAATGCGGCCCTGCGCAACGGTGAGCACCTCGATGTGGCCAGCGTCGTCATGGACGAGTTCCACTTCTACTCCGAACCCGAACGCGGCTGGGCCTGGCAGGTTCCGCTGCTCACCCTGCCGCAGGCGCAATTCCTCCTCATGAGCGCCACCCTGGGCGAGGTCACCTTCTTCCGCGACGAGCTCACCGCCCGCACCGGCCGGGAAACCGCGGTCATCGACGACGCCCAGCGCCCTGTCCCGCTGAGCTACGTCTTCAGCCGGGAACCGCTGCCCGAACTGCTCGCAGAACTCGTCTCCACCCGGCAGGCCCCCGTCTACGTCGTCCACTTCACCCAGAAAGAAGCCCTCGAGCGCGCCCAGTCGCTGCTGAGCACCCGGCTCATCACGCGCGCCGAACGCGACCGGATCAGCGAGGCCCTCGGCGGGTTCACCTTCGCGCGCGGATTCGGGCAGACCCTGAGCAAGCTGGTGCGGCACGGAGCCGGGGTGCACCACGCCGGGATGCTGCCCAGATACCGGCGCATCGTCGAGACTCTCGCCCAGGCCGGGCTGCTCAAAGTGGTCTGCGGCACCGACACCCTCGGCGTCGGCATCAACGTGCCCATCCGCACGGTCGTCTTCACCGGCCTGACCAAATTCGACGGCGCCCGCAACCGCCTCCTCAAGGTGCGCGAATTCCACCAGATCGCAGGCCGGGCCGGGCGCGCCGGATTCGATACCAGCGGCACGGTCGTGGTGCAGGCCCCCGAGCAGGTCATCGAGTACGAGCGGGCGCTCGCCAGGGCCGGCGACGACCCGGGCAAGCGCCGCAAGGTGACCCGCAAGAAGCCCCCGGAGGGCTTCGTCTCCTGGAACGAGGACACCTTCACCCGCCTGGTCAACGGCCAGCCCGAGCCGCTGCAATCCCGCATGCGGGTGACGCACGCCATGGTGCTCGACCTCATCGCCCGCGCCGCGCCCGGACGGGCAGGCGGGCCCGATGACCGCGGCGAACCTGGCCCGGGCGACCCCGTGGCGCTCATGCGCGAGCTCATCCTCACCAGCCACGAGACCCCGCGCCGCAAGGCCCGGCTGCAGCGCCAGGCCATCGAGATCCTGCGGGCCCTCATCACCGCCGACGTGGTCGAGACCTACCCGCTGCCCCCGGACGGGCACGGCCGCTCCCGCAAGGGCCTGCGCCTGGTCGGCGACCTGCAAGACGGATTCGCGCTCAACCAGCCGCTGTCCACCTTCGCGGTAGTCGCCCTCGAACTGCTCGACGAGGACTCGCCCGGCTACGCCCTCGACGTGGTCAGCGTCATCGAGGCCACCCTGGAGGACCCCCGGCCGGTGCTGCGGGCCCAGCAGCATCGCGCCCGCGGGGAGGCGATCGCGGCGATGAAGGCCGACGGCATCGAATACGAGGAGCGCATGGAGCGGCTGGAGGAGGTCACCTGGCCCCGGCCGCTGGCGGACCTGCTCGAAGCCGCCTACGACTCCTACCTGCGCGGCCACCCCTGGCTGTCGCCGGATCTGCTCTCACCCAAGTCCGTGGTCCGCGAGATGCTCGAGACCGCCCGCGGATTCGGTGAATTCGTGCGGGTCTACGACCTCGCCCGGTCCGAGGGCGTGGTGCTGCGGTACCTGAGCGACGCCTACCGCGCGCTGCGCCAGACCGTGCCGGAGGTGTACCGCACCGGAGAAGTCGACGACATCATCGACTGGCTCGGCCAGGTCGTGCGCCGCACCGACTCCTCCCTGCTGGACGAGTGGGAGGCGCTGACCGACCCGGCCCGGCAGGAGACCGGCGAGATCGGCCCGCCCGAGCCGGCCGGGCGGGCGTTCAGCGCCGATGAGCGGGTGCTGCGGCTGCTCATCCGGCAGGCGATGTGGCGGCGGGTGGAGCTGCTGGCCCGCGGCCGGGTCGACGAACTCGCCGGCCTGGACGCCGCCGTGGACGGAGACGGGGAGCCCGCTCTCACCGGGGACGACTGGGACGACGCCCTGGCCGGATATGAGGACGAATACGGCCCGGTGCCCGGCTCCATCGGCACCGGCCCCGCCGCCCGCGGCCCCGCGCTGCTGCGCATTCAGCCCGGATCCGGTGGCGGGCAACGGATCTGGACGGTCCAGCAGATCCTCGACGACCCCGAGGGCGACCACGACTGGCGCATTACGGCCACGGTCGACCTGGATGCCTGCGAGGAGGCCGCCGAGCTGGTACTGCGCGTGAGGGCCCTCGGCCCGGC
>CAMCQD010000313.1 GCA_945876925.1 uncultured Dermatophilus sp. | reverse complement strand
TGAATCCGCGCAGATCGGCTGCTGCCACGCGGTCGCGGGCGAGCGCGCGGGCGGCCTCGTCGAGTCCGGCACGGGCGCCGGGCGGGGTCGCGGTGCTCACAGCGCGTCGCTGCCCCGCTCGCCGGTACGGACCCGGACGACCTGGTCCACCGGCGAGACCCAGACCTTGCCGTCGCCGATCTTGCCCGTGCGGGCGGCGGTGACGATGACGGCCACCACGTCCTCGGCCTCGGCGTCGTCGGCGAGTACTTCGATGCGGGTTTTGGGGACCGTGTCGACCTGGTACTCGGCGCCGCGGTAGACCTCGCTGTGCCCGTGCTGGCGTCCGTAGCCGGCGGCTTCGCTGATGGTCATGCCGTCGCTGCCGAAGCTTTCCAGGGCTGCCCGGATGTCATCGAGCTTGAATGGCTTGACGATGGCGGTGATGAGCTTCATGCCCGGGCTCCTTCAGTAGCAGCGGCGGGGACGGGACGGGCGGTGCCGGTGCGTGCGCTGCGGGCTCCGCCGAATTCGTAGCCGCTCTCGGCGTGCAGGGCGATGTCGAGGCCTTCGAGTTCGCTGTCGCGGTCGACCCGGAAGCCGATCGTGCGCTCCAGCACGAGGCCGATGAGGTAGGAGGCGGCGAAGCCGGCGAGGAGCACCGTGAAGGCGCCGGCGGCCTGACGCCACAGCTGGTCGAAGCCGCCGCCGTAGAGCAGCCCGCTGACCCCGGCCGGGGCCTGGCCGGAGGCGAACAGGCCGATCGCCAGCGTGCCCGCCAGGCCGCCGACCAGGTGCACGCCCACCACGTCGAGCGAGTCGTCGTATCCGAAGCGGTATTTCAGGCCCACGGCCAGGGCGCAGCTGATCCCTGAGATGAGGCCGATAGCGAGGGCCCCCATCGGCGTCACCGAGTGCGCGGCCGGGGTGATCCCGACCAGCCCGGCCACGACGCCTGAGGCGGCGCCCAGGGAGGTGAAGTGCCCGTCCCGGATGCGCTCGACGGCCAGCCAGCCGAGGATCGCCGCCGCGGTCGCGGCCAGGGTGCTGATGAATGCCACTGCGGCGGTGTCGCTGGCCTGCAGTGCCGAGCCGGCGTTGAACCCGAACCAGCCGAACCACAGCAGCGCCGCGCCGAGCATGACCAGTGGCAGGTTGTGCGGCCGCATCGGCTCCCGGGGGAAGCCGTGCCGCTTGCCCAGCACGAGCGCCAGGGCGAGCCCGGCGACGCCGGCATTGATGTGGATGGCCGTTCCCCCGGCGAAGTCGATCGCCTTGGGCTGGCGATCCAGCCGCCCTTGACCGACCCGTCCGGGGAGTCGAACGCGAACACCCAGTGCGCGACGGGGAAGTACACGAGCGTCCCCCAGGCGACGGTGAAGATGAGCCAGGTGGAGAACCTGGCCCGGTCGGCGATGGCGCCGCTGATGAGGGCGGTCGCGATGATGGCGAACATGGCCTGGAAGGCGGCGAACGCCAGGGCCGGCGTGCTGCCGGATACCTGCCCGATGAGCTCGCCGAGGCCGAGCAGGCCGGCCGGGTTGCCGATGAGGCCGCCGATGCTGTCCCCGAAGGTCAGCCCGTACCCGTACAGCACCCAGAGCACGCCGATGGTGGCCATCGTGCCGAAGCTCATCATCATCATGTTGAGCACGCTCTTGGCGCGGACCATGCCCCCGTAGAACAAGGCCAGGCCCGGCGTCATGAGCATCACCAGGGCGGCGCTGATGAGCAGCCAGGCGGTGTCTCCTGTGTTGATCTGCATGCCAGCAACGATCCGGCGCGCACGTTTCGGGATGGGTGCCCGTCGCGTTACGCCGGCGTCAACAGGCGGCGCGTCACGTTAACGGCAGGTGACCGGCCTGCTCACGCCCGGGGCGTCCCGGCGGTGTGGCGGGTGCCGCCCTGGCCCGTCGCGGTCAGTACGCGGGGCCTCTCCCCCCGGGTGCCTCCCCCCGGGGACTGCCCGGGCAAAAGGAAACCCCGGCCGATTGCCCGATCGGCCGGGGTTGTCACCCTTATCCCCTCACAACGAGCACGTTAGGGGGTGATCCTGGGATCTTCCTGGGCATATGCATCGCGTTTACCCAGAATCCGGGTGCGCGCGGGTCACGTGAGCAGTGCGTCGACGAAGGCGCGCGGGTCGAACGGGGCGAGGTCATCGGGTCCCTCGCCGAGGCCGACCAGCTTGACCGGCACGCCGAGCTTGCGCTGCACGGCCACGACGATGCCGCCCTTGGCGGTGCCGTCGAGCTTGGTGAGGACGATGCCGGTGATATCGACGGCCTCGGCGAACACCTGCGCCTGGACGAGCCCGTTCTGCCCGGTGGTGGCGTCGAGCACGAGCAGCACCTCGTCCAGCGGGGACTGCTTCTCGATGACGCGCTTGATCTTGCCCAGCTCGTCCATGAGGTTGGCCTTGTTGTGCAGCCGACCGGCGGTGTCGATGATGACGACGTCATATTCGCCTTCGTTGGCGGTCCTGACTGCCTCGAACGCGACCGAGGCCGGGTCCGCACCTTCCCGGTCGGAGCGCACGGTGGGCACCCCGACCCGCTCACCCCAGGTGGTCAGCTGATCGGCGGCGGCGGCCCGGAAGGTATCGGCGGCGCCGAGCAGCACGTCGCGGTCCTCGGCCACCATGACCCGGGCGAGCTTGCCTGCTGTGGTGGTCTTGCCGGTGCCGTTGACCCCGACGACGAGGATGACGGCGGCGCGATCGTTGACCCGCCGGGAGGCGATCCGGCGGTCCATGGCGGGGTCCACTACCCGCAGCAGCTCCTCGCGCAGCCATTCGCGCACGGTGGCCTCGTCGTGCTCCCCTTCGATCGCCGCGCGGGTCCGCAGCGCCTCGACCAGCTCGGCGGAGGCCTCGACTCCCAGGTCGGCGGCGAGCAGGGTGTCCTCGACGTCCTGCCAGGTCTCCTCGTCCAGCCCGCCGGAGGACAGCAGCGCCAGCAGCCCCCGTCCGAGGGCGGTGTTGGAGCGGGCCAGCCGGGCCCTCAGCTGCGCCATCCGGCCGCGGGCTGCGGGGGGCTTCTCGACCGTGACGGCCGGAGCGGCGTCGTCCCCGGTGGCGGCCGGGGGGCCGGTCGCGGGCGGGGAGGGCGGCGCGCCCGGGACGGCCCCGGGGCGTTCCGGGGCCAGCACGGCCTCGCTGCCCGCCCCGGGGGGCGGCGGCACCTCCCGGCTGCGGCGCGACGGGCGCAGGAACGCGACGATGAGGCCGGCCCCGACGACGAGGACGCCGGCGATGGCGAGGGCGATACCTCCGAAGTCATTGAGGATCTGTTCCACGCCCCTAGTCTTCCAAAGGGGATACGCCAATGGCCCGATCGCGAGGCGGGCAGATAGGAGCACCTCGCAGGTCCCCCTCGCGCCCCCGGTCGCCTCCGCGGGCGGCTACTCGGCGCGGCGCAGGGCCTCCTCGCGGGCCGGAGCGGCCGGGGTGACCGGCGGCTGGCCGGGGAGCAACCGGGCCCACCGGGCCCGG
>CAMCQD010000312.1 GCA_945876925.1 uncultured Dermatophilus sp. | reverse complement strand
CAGCCGCGACGGTGCTCGCCGCGGCCAAGCGCCGCTTCATCGGATTCCGGGACAACTCGCCCAGGACCGCGGAGCTGTTCGCCCTGCCGATGGAAACCCACCGCGCCAGGCTGCTCGGCTCAGGCACCGAACAGCGCCCGCTGCTCGTCGAATTCACCTACGAATCCTCCGTGCTCACCTACCCGAACGCGGGCGAGGTGCTGCACGCCCGGGCCGAGGCCGGGGAGGTCTCCCGGGTCATCGACCGGCTCCCGTTCACCCTGCTCATCGCCGACACCAGCGCCGCACTGCTGGACTTCACCACCTATGACAGCTCCGGCAGCGGCTCGCTGCTCATCCGCGAGCGCCGCCAGGTCGTCGCCTTCGCCGCCCTCGCCGACACCTTCTGGGCGCTGGCCTCGCCCACCACCCCGGGCTCCACCGGCCTGGACACCCAGTCGGGGTTCATCCTCTCGCTGCTCGCCTCGGGAGCCACCGACGCGGCCATCGCCGCCCAGACCGGCCTGTCGCTGCGCACCGTGGAACGCCGGGTCAAATCGCTGCTGGAACGGCTCGGCGCGACCACCCGCTTCCAGGCCGGGGTGCAGGCCGCGCGCCGGGGCTGGATCTGAGCGCATACGATGGATATTTCGCGCGCGAGCTGACGCGCGCCCGTGAGCAGGGCCTCCCGGCTAGCCGGAAACTCCCCGTCGATCAGGTGGTGACGTGACGCCGCATCCACGCCTTACCAGCGAAGAGCTGACCCGCCGCGAGCTGGCGAGTGAGCAAGCCCACGTGGACACGGTCTACCGCGAGCTGGACAAGGCCCGCGAGCGTGCCGAGCTCGTCGCCAGCGAAGGACTCGCCCGGGGCCGCACCGACCGCACCGGGGATATCCGCGACGAGGAGATCACCGGCCTGTTCGAGCGGGACGTGCTCATGTTCAACGCCGGGAGGCGCCGCGCCAGCCTCGACCGGCAGCACGAAGGGCTCGTGTTCGGCCGCCTCGACCTGGACCACGCCATGAACGCCCCCGCAGGCGAGGGCGAGGGAGACGGCGCGGGCGACGGCCGGCACGAGGTGCGCTACATCGGGCGGCTCGGAGTGCGCGACGACGACTACGAAGCCCTCGTCATCGACTGGCGGGCCCCCGCCGCCGCACCGTTCTACCGGGCCACCCCGGCCGAGCCGATGAACGTGGTCCGCCGCCGGGTGCTGCTCAGCCGCGGCCGCGAGGTCATCGGCATCGAAGACGACCTCATGGTCCCCGAACCGCCCGGGGACATGGTCGTGCTAGGCGACGGTGCCCTGCTCGCCGCGCTGGGGCGCAGCCGCACCGGCGGCATGCGCGACATCGTCGCCACCATCCAGGCCCACCAGGATGAGGCGATCCGCGCCCCCGCCCGGGGAGTCACCCTCATCACCGGCGGCCCCGGCACCGGCAAGACCGTCGTCGCCCTGCACCGGGCGGCCTACCTGCTCTACTCCGACCGGCGCCGGTACGAAGGCGGCGGCGTGCTCGTGGTCGGCCCCAGCGCCGCCTACACCGCGTACATCGAACGGGTGCTGCCCAGCCTCGGCGAGGACTCGGTGTCGCTGCGCTCGCTCGGCGACGTCGTCGAGGCGGTCAGCGCGCACCGGCTCGACCCCCCGGCCGTGGCCCGGATCAAAGGCTCGACCCGGATGGTGAAATTCCTCGCCCGGGCCAGCCGGGACGCCATCCCGGACGCCCCGGACGAACTACGCGCCTTCATCGCCGGACGCCCCGTGCGGATCAGCCCGGAAGACCTCGCCCGGCTGCGCGGCCAGGTACTGCGCCGGCACCAGCGCAACGCCTCCGCCGCCGCGATGAAAACGGCCCTGGGCCAGCTGGCCTGGCAGCGGGTACGCGAAGGCGACCAGGGCACCTTCCTGGAGAAATTCCACGACAGCCTCGACGTGGACGCCTTCCTCGCCGCCTGGTGGCGTCCGGTGGATCCGCGCGAGGTGCTGCTGTGGTGCCGCGACGTGGAACGCTCCCGCCGGTACGGGCGCGACCTGCTCGACCCGGAGGAGATCGCCGCGTTCGCCGGATCCATCCAGGCAGCCGTCGACGCCGGCACCTGGTCGGTCGCCGATGCCGCCCTCATCGACGCGCTCGCCAGCCGGGTCGGCCCCGTCCCCGAGGACGACCAGGAAGAACGCGGCTTCTACGAGATCGAGCTGCTCGAAGACGCCGAGGCCGAGGCGATCGCCTCCGGCGGCCTGCGCCAGCCGGGCGGCGGCACCGCCCGGCTCGCCTCCCCCTACCGGGAAGCCACCGCCCGGGACGCCGCCACCCGGCCCGAGGCCGAGCGGATCGGGCTGCTGCTGCAGGGCCGGATCGGCGGCCATGACGAATTCGCCCACATCCTCATCGATGAAGCCCAGGACATCTCGCCGATGCAGTGGCGGATGATCGGACGGCGCGGCCGGTGGGCATCCTGGACCGTAGTCGGCGACGTCGCCCAGGCATCGTGGCCCGACCAGGACGAAGCCGCCGCCGCGCAGGAGGAGGCCTTCGGCACCGGGACGCGACGGCACTTCCGGATGAACACGAACTACCGCAACGCCAGGGAGATCTTCGACGTCGCCGCCACCCTGATCCGCCGGTTCGTGCCCGGCGCGGACATTCCCGAAGCCGTCCGGGTCACCGGCGCCGAACCGGTACAGCAGGAGCTCGCGATAGGCGCGCTGACCGGCTCCGGACCAGACAGCGACCAGATCAGCGCGGTGACCGGGGCAGTGACCGGGGCGCTGGCCGTCCTGGCCGGGCAAGTCGAGGGCAGCATCGCCGTGATCACCCCCCAGCGCTGGCGGGCAGCACTGGAAGACGCCCTCGCCGCACCCGGGCCAGCCGGCCAGCCGGGGACGCGGGTGCAGGTGCTCGACGCGATGACCACCAAGGGACTGGAATACGACGCCACCGTCGTCGTCGACCCCGACGAGATCGCCGCCGAATCCCCCGGCGGGGAACGGGTGCTGTACGTCGCACTCACCCGGGCCGCCCACCGGATGCACATCGTGCACCTGCGGTGAGCGCCCCGGGCGGGAGCCTCAGCGGCCGATCAGGGTACGCACCCGCTCCGCGCCCAGGCTGAGCAGCAGGGTCGGCAGCCTGGGACCCGACTCGGCATCGACGAGCAGCCGGTACAGCAAAGTGAACAGCTCCCGCTGGGCGGCCTTGACCTCGGGCGGCAGTTTCTTCTCCCCGAGCGGCAGCCCGGCTTGCAGCTTGGGAACCCCGTAGACCAGCGTGGTCAGCCCCTCCAGCGACCAGTCGTCGTCCAGGTGCGCAGCGAGCAGATCCAGCGCCTCACGCTGAGATGCGTCCAGTGAGCCGAGCAGCCCGGCATCGGGCTCGGTGCGCACCTGAGTGCGCTCACTGGCGGGCATGTGCGTGCGCACCCACGTGGCCGCCTTGTCCAGCCGGGGCCGCAGCTCCTCCAGCGAAACCGGCGGCTCGCCGGCGGGAAGCATCG
>CAMCQD010000311.1 GCA_945876925.1 uncultured Dermatophilus sp. | reverse complement strand
CGCCGACAGTGAATATATTCATTTCTACCCCCAATGTTCCGCCCGTCGTAGACGGCCGGAACGGCATGCAGCACGAGAAGTGCTGTGACGGATAGGTGATCCCCATCCCTTATCCGTCCCCCCAATAGAACGCGACGACGGCGTGTGACCGGCCGGGGCCCGCTTCTGCGATGAGAGCCCCGCCGGCCAATCGTGTCCCCCACGACATGCCGTGCCGCAGAGCCCGAGCCGGGGGCGGATACCATCCCCATGGTCCTGCCCGCGGTTCTTGCTCCGCCGTCCTGATCGGTCGTCCTGGACGGCGGTTTAGGTTTTTCCGGAATCTCTCACATGCCGAGACGAGCGGGCGGGGTGAGGGGCCTCCGGACGTGCCCGGGCCTGCGGCCGGATCAGCGGGCGCGCTGCGGCGCAGGCGACCGGGCTCTCTTGCGACCCACGCGAATACGCTGAACGTGAACGCGGTGCTGACAGCAGGTACCGGCAGGACCGCCCAGCTGTCCGGCCCTGAAAGCCACCGGGGCAGCCCGGAGCGTTCCCGCAGGGCCGTCGCGGCGCATTGCGGTAGCCGGGCATGTGAACGGCCACGGGGAGCAAAGCGAGTACCGTGACAGCGGAAGAGGGTGGTGGCGACATGGGTGCCGATCGGGAACCTCGTCTCGGGGATGTGGCGAAGCGGGCCGGGGTTTCGGTTGCCACCGTGTCGCGGGTTCTCAATAATCGCGGATATCTCAGCCAGTCCACGCGTGAGCGGGTAGCCCGGGCTATCGACGAACTCGGTTACCGCCCCAATCAGGTAGCGCGGTCCTTGCTGAGCCGCCGCACCGGCACCATCGGATTGATCGTCCCCTCCACGGCGCTGCCGTTCTTCGGCGAGGTTGCCCTCGGCGTGGAGGACGCTCTCGCCGAACGCGGATTACGGCTGCTGCTGTGCAACAGCCACGGCCGCAGCGATCGCGAGCGGGAGCACCTTGATCTGCTGGTCCGCAACCGGGTGGATGGCATCATCTCGGGGGCGCACAACGACCAGCTATCGGAGTACCGCAGCATCCGCCAGCCGGTAGTCACCATTGACCGGGAGCTGGCTCCTCATATCCAGAACGTGCGGGCCGACAACGAACGCGGCGGACGGCTGGCCACCCAGCTGCTGCTGCGCCGCGGGGCCACCCGCCCGGCCCTGCTCACCTCGCGTTCCCACGAACGTAACCTGCGTGAATATGGCTACCGGGCTGTCCTGGACCAGGCCGGCATCGAGCCGGTCGTGCTCACCGCTGAATTCAACCTTCCCGGGCCGGAGCGCACCCGCGTGGTGGAGGCCTGCCTGAATGAGGTCGCCGGTGACATCGACGCGGTGTTCGCCACCGACGACATGCTGGCCGCGATAACGCTGGAATGGGCCTACAACGCGGGCCTGTCCGTGCCGCAGGAGCTGCGCGTGGTCGGGTTCGACGGCACGATGGCGATGCGCAGCGCCCTGCCCGGGCTCAGCACGGTGCAGCAGCCGATCGCCGATCTCGCCCGGCGCGCCGTCGAGCTGCTGGCCGGGCGGATCGAGCGCAGCGATTCCGGGCCGGATGGCGACCCGGCGGTGCCTGCGGTGGTGCTACCGGTGAAGCTCATCGAGGGCCGCACTACCTGAGGGTTCCCGCCGCGCCGGTGACGACGCCAGGGGCGGGGCAGCCGATCTGGCTGCCCCGCCCCTGGCGGGTTCACTGCCCTAGGCGGTTAGCGTCCGGGTCAGGCTGGTGCCGTCTGCGCGGTCTGGAGCAGCGGCTCGCCTGCGGTCACCTCACCGAGCAGGTCGTTGACCTTGACCTCGCCGAGCTTCTTGGCGTTGCTCACCACGATCGGGGTGGTGAGGTCGAAGCCGGCTGCGGCCACCTGCTCCCATTCGACCTCGGCCAGGATGTCGCCGCGGCGGACCTTCTGGCCCTTGGCGACCTTCGGGTGGAAGTACTGGCCGTTGAGCTTGACGGTGTCCATGCCGATGTGGATGAGCACGTCGATGCCGGAGGCGGAGCGCAGGGCGTATGCGTGCGCCGTCGGGAAGGCGACGATGACCTCACCGTCCACCGGGGAGACGACCGGGCCGTGATCGGGGATGACCGCGGCTCCCGGGCCGAGCATGCCACCGGCGAAGGTCGCGTCCTTGACCTCGGCGAGCGGAATGGCCTTGCCGGTCACCGGGACGGTCACGGAGAAGTCGTTCTTCGCCGATTCGGGGATTTCCACCGGGGTGACCTCGATTACCGGGTGGGCGGCGATAGCCGCGGCCTCAGCGGCCTTCTCTGCGGCGGCCAGGTCCTCGACTTCGGCGTCGTTGGCGCCCAGCAGGGATTGCTTACCGCGGGTGTTGGCGTAGAACAGGGCCGCGCTGAAGGCGATCGCGAGGGTGATTGCCTGGCAGAGCCAGAACATCGGGATGTCCTCGGGCCGGATGGAGACGAAGCCGACCAGGCCGGCCGCGCCCAGCGAGATCGCCCGGACGTCGAACAGCGCGATGAGCGCGCCGCCGACGGCGGCCGAGGCGATACCGATGAAGAACGGCCAGCGCAGGCGCAGGTTCACGCCGAAGATGGCCGGCTCGGTGATGCCGAACAGGGCCGAGGCGGCCGAGGCGCCGGAGATGCCCTTGAGCTTGGCGTCCTTGGTCTTCAGGAAGACCGCGAGGGTGACGGCGCCCTGGGCGACGTTGGCCATGGAGGCGATCGCGAAGATGAACGAACCGCCGGCTGCGATGAGCGGCAGCTCCACCGCCGGGAACGACTGGTGCAGGCCGGTGACGACGATCGGGCTGTACACCAGGCCGAAGATGAAACCACCCAGCGGGCCGGTGGTGTTGTACAGCCAGGCCAGGCCGTCGGTGATGCCCGATGCCAGGATGCGGGTGATCGGGCCGACCACGATGAAGGCCAGGAAGCCGGTGATGAGCATCGTGAACAGCGGCGTGAGCAGGAAGTCCGCGGTGCCCTTGAGGATCTTGTGGAAACGCTTCTCGACGAAGCACAGCAGCCACGAGACGAACAGCACGGGGATGACCTGCGCCTGGTAGCCGACCTGGGTCACGTCGAGGCCGAACAGGTGCCAGGTGGGAATGGTCTCGCCGGCGTCGATCATGGCGGCGTAGTTGTAGGCATTGACCAGGTCGGGGCTGACCATGGCCGCGCCCATGGCGGCGCCGAGGTAGACGTTGCCGCCGAACCTCTTCACGGCGGAGAACCCGATGAGGACCGGCAGGAACGCGAACGCGGCCGCCGAGATCATGTTGATGAGGGAGGCGTAGTCGGCCATGGCCGGGTACATCTCCACCACGGACTGCGGGCCGAACAGTCCCTTCGCGGTGAGGACGTTGTTGATCGCCATCATGAGACCGCCGGCGATGAGGGCGGGCAGGATCGGGACGAAGATATCCGCGATGGTCTTGATCAGCCGCAGGATGGCCGGGTCCTTCTGGGCGGCTACCTGCTTGGCTTCGTCCTTGCTCACCTCACGGACGCCGCCGTTCTTGATGAGGTTGTCGTA
>CAMCQD010000310.1 GCA_945876925.1 uncultured Dermatophilus sp. | reverse complement strand
GTACCCGCAGCGCCTCCTGGAATGAGGGGTCCTGTACCAGCGTGAGCACGGTGCCGAAGGCGTATGCCCAGGTGATGACCGAGGCGAAGATCGTCCCGTTCACCCACATGCGCTGGGCCGCGGTGAATGGCACGATCTCGCCGAATCCGATGGTGGTGGCGGTGTAGGAGATGAAGTAGAACGCATCGAATACGGTGATCGTCGCGGGATTGCCGTTTTCGTCCTGCCCGGGGATGAGCACGAGTCCCAGGACTGAGGTGCCGAATACGAGGATCGACAGGATGAGCGGGGTGCGCATCCGCCGCAGGACGAGGAAGAGGACATCGGTGGCGGGCGGTTCCTCGGGGAAGCCGGCGCGCGGCCCGGGCCCTGATGTGCGCTGGCCGCCGGCGGGGTGCGAGCGGAGGAAGAACAGCAGCAGCGGATTGGCCATCGTCTGCCCGCCGTCAGCGACGCCGGTACGACACCGTCTCGGCGATGAGCATGGTCAGCGAGGTGATGTTGGCCAGCACCGCGCCGGCCGCGAGGGACACCATCGTGGAGGTGAGCCCGCGGCTGAGCCCTTCGCTGGCGACCTGGGAGGCGTAGACGTACACGGTCGTGGCGGCGAGCAGCTGCAGTACCGCGACCAGGCTCGTCGCGAGCTGGATCGCGCCGATCTGCGTCCGGTCCCCGAATTTGAGCACCATCGCGATGATATTCACCAGCACCGCCAGGTACAGCTCGGTCATGTTGTGCAGCTCCGGGTCGGAGATGTCGCCGATGACGAACCCGAAATTCAAGGTGGCGGCGAGCAGGACCACGAAGCCGAAGACGACTTTCTCCATACTCATGCATGCACGATAGGCACGCTCTGCTCCGGTAAGCGGCGGTCCCGGAAGTAAAGGGCGCGACCGCACGATCCGCGCCGGCGGGGGTCCGGTGCGCCTGGTCCCGCGAGGGCTTCCCGGAGGCAGATCACGGCACGCCCCGCCGGGTGGCGTGAGGGGAACGAGCGCCGTGATGAGAGTATTGACGCATGTCGTCTGATCGGCTCTGGATCGTTACCGGAGCTACTGGGTTCCTCGGCGGGGCTGTGGTGCGTGAACTGCATAGACGGGGGGAGAGGGTGCGTGCTCTAGGGCACGACGAGGGCCGCTTTGAAGCGCTGCAAGATGTCCAGTGTGAACGGCGTGTGATTGACCTGACCGGGCCCCCGGTATCGATCGCCGAGCAGTTCGTGACCGACCCGGGCACGCAGGCGACCGTCATCCACTGCGCCGGGATCATCTCGCTGCGCCCAGGGGCCTCGCCGCAGCTGCGCGCCGTCAACGTGGACGGCACTCGCAAGGTCGTGCAGGCGTGCATCGCCACCCGGGCACGGCGGCTGGTTTACGTCAGCAGCATCCACGCCGTCCCCGAACCGCCCAGGGGCACGACGATCACCGATCCCGCCGGCCCGGAGGATTTCGCGCCCGGGCGGGTGCCAGCCGGCTACGCCGCCACGAAGGCGGAAGCGACCCGGGCGGTCCTGGAAAGCACCGGCATCGATCAGGTGGTCGTCTTCCCCACGGGAATCCTGGGCCCGGGGGACTCCCGGGCCGGTTTCCTGACCACCCTGGTGCGCGACCTGGTCGAGCGCCGGATGCCGGTGATCGTCCCGGGCGGGTACGACTTCGCCGATGTGCGTGACGTCGCGAGCGGGGTCATCGCGGCCGCGTTGCAGGGGGAGCGCGGCGGGTGCTACCTGCTCTCCGGCGAGTACGCCTCGATTGCCCGGATCGCGCGGATCGTGGCGGGGGCGACCGGGAATCCCACTCCGCCGGTCATGCCGATGCGCCTGGCGATGCGGATGGCGCGGGCGGCCGAGTTGTACGCCCGGGCACGTAAGCGCACCCCGCTGCTCACCCGGTACGCGCTGCACGCGCTGACCTCCAATGGCGAGGTGACCTCTGCCCGGGCCCGGGCCGAACTGGGCTACGCCACCAGGCCGCTGGCGGACACCGTCCGCGACACGATCGCCTGGTGCCAGGCGCACCCGAGCGCACCAGGGCACGGCTGACACCAGGGGGATCACCACACGCCGATGATCCGCCAGATCGCCATGAACATCATCCCGAGCGTGAGCCCGTGCCGCCACCAGGCGCCCAGCTCGACGTACCCGGAGCCGAAATACAGCGGGGCCGGGCCGTTGCCGTAGTGAGTCAGGCAGCCCATCAGGGTGGGAATGGCGCCGAGGAAGACCACCAGCGGCACCGCAGGCAGTCCCAGGGCACGTCCGGTCCCGAAGAACACGGCGAACATCGAGGCAGCGTGCGCGGTTCCGCTGGCGAACAGGTAATGCGACAGCGCGTACACGCCGGTCAGGGCGGCGAATCCGGTTAGCTGGCCCAGCCCGCTCATGGAGCCGCCGACCAGGTCGCCGAACCAGCCGATGAAGCCCAGCGAATTCAGGTAAGAACCCATCATCACCAGGGCGGCGAACCAGGTGAGGGTGTCCCAGGCGGTTTTCTCGGCCTTCATCTGCTCCCAGGTGAGCGCGCCGGTGATCAGCAGGATCCCCAGCCCGGTGAAGGCGACCGTGGCCGGGTTCATGATCTGTGAGGCGCCCATCCACAGCGCGATCATGAGCACGAACACGATCAGGGTTATCCATTCGTTGCGGCTCATCGGGCCCAGGCTGCGCAGTTCGGCGGCTGCTATGGCGGGGGCCTCAGGGGTGCGCCTGAGCACTGGCGGGAAGGTGAGCATGAGCACGACCGGCACCAGGATCACCCCGATCAGGCCGGGCACCACCGAGGCGAGGAACCAGCCTGCCCAGGTCACGTTCACCCCGGACTCGCGGGCGAGCTGGGCGGACATGGCGTTCGGGGCGGCACCGGTGAAGAAGATCACCGAGACGGCCAGGTTGAGGTTGTAGCAGGCCAGCGTCAGGTAGGCGCCGATCCGCCGGTGCGCGGCCGGGTCGTCCGGGTTACTTCCGGCGTTCCGGGCGACGGCGCTCATCACCGGGAAGATGTACCCCGAGCGGGCCGTGTTCGATGGGATCGCCGGGGAGGTGACGAGGTCTGCCAGCCCCAGGCCGTAGGCCAGGCCGAGCGTGCTGCGGTCGAAGACGCGCACGAACAGATAGGCCAGCCGGGCACCGAGCCCGGAGGAGATCACCGCACGGGCGGCGAAGAACGCCGACACGATGAGCCAGATCGCGCTGTTGGAGAAACCCGATAGGGCGTTGGCGATGGCTTTGCCGGGTTCGCCGGGTGCCAGCACGCCGGTGGCGGCGCAGGTGGCCATCGCGACGATCGACAGCGCGCCCATCGGGGCGGCCTTGGAGATGATGCCGGCGATGGTGGCCTCGAAGATCGCGATTAGCTCCCAGGCGCTGGTGGCCAGGCCAGCGGGGGCGGGAACGAGCCAGAGCGTGATTCCCGCCGCGACGGATATTCCCAGCCATACCGGGCGGACTTCCCGCTTTGCCGCGGACGGCCCGGCGGCACCGGCGGGTGCCGGCGGCGGGATGGTGCTGGCGTTCCCGGGCCCTGACCCGTCCG
>CAMCQD010000309.1 GCA_945876925.1 uncultured Dermatophilus sp. | reverse complement strand
CCCCGCACCGGCACCCGCCCCCGCACCGGCACCCGCCCCCGCACCGGCACCCGCCGACGATGCCGCCTCCTACGTCACGCCGCTGGTCCGCAAGCTCGCGGCCGAGCACGGCATCGACCTGGCCACCCTCAAGGGCACCGGGATCGGCGGCCGGATCCGTAAGCAGGATGTGCTCGACGCGGCCAAGGCGGCCCAGGCTCCCGAACCCGCTCCGGCGGCCCCTGCCCCTGCTGCGCCCGCCGGGCCTGCCGCTGCCAAGGCCCCGGCCGTCGAGCCTTCGCCCAAGCGCGGCACCCGCGAGAAGATGTCCCGGCTGCGCAAGGTGATCGCTGCCCGCATGGTCGAGTCACTGCAGGTCTCGGCACAGCTCACCGCCGCCATCGAGGTCGACATCACCAACGTGGCCCGGCTGCGCGCGGCGAACAAGGACGCGTTCCTGGCCCGCGAGGGCGTCAAGCTGACCTACCTGCCGTTCATCGCGCTGGCGGTAGTCGAGGCGCTCAAGCAGTTCCCGCAGCTCAACTGCCAGGTGGAGGGCGAGGAGATCGTCTACCCGGCCGGCGAGCACCTGGGGATCGCGGTCGACACCGAGCGCGGCCTGCTCGTCCCGGTCATCAAGGACGCCGGTGACCTCAACATCGCCGGGATCGCCCGCAAGATCGCCGACCTGGCCTCGCGTACCCGGGCCAACAAGGTCACGCCCGATGAGCTGGGCGGCGGCACCTTCACCATCAGCAACATCGGCAGCAACGGCTCGATCACCGACACGCCCATCATCAACCAGCCGCAGGTGGCCATCCTCGGCACGGGCGCGATCGTCAAGCGCCCGGCCGTCGTCACCGGCGCCGACGGCAATGACGCCATCGCGATCCGGTCGCTGATGATGCTCGTGCTCACCTACGACCACCGGGTCGTTGACGGAGCGGACGCCGGCCGGTTCCTCACGGCGCTCAAGAAGCGCCTGGAGGGTGCCGCTTTCGAGCTGTAGCCCCGGGCTTCACCATCCCCCAGGCGGGTGCCGCCGGGTGGTCCCGCAGGCGGATCCCCGGCGGCACCCGCCTGGGCCGCGTACGGGGCCACCTGGGCGGGGCGTCAGTGCCTGCCGCTAGGCTTATCCGCATGCGTTTCGAGCACCTGGGTTTCGCCCCTGACTACGTCGACTACCTGGCCGCGTGGGAGCATCAGCGCCGCGTCCACCGCCAGGTCGTCAGCGGTGAGCTGCCCGGCACGGTCCTGCTGCTGGAGCACGCCGCGGTGTACACCGCGGGCAAGCGCACCGAGCCGCATGAGCGTCCCCTGGACGGCACCCCCGTGATCGATGTCGACCGCGGTGGCAAGATCACCTGGCATGGCCCCGGCCAGCTGGTGGGCTACCCGATCGTCCGGCTGCCTAACCCGGTGGACGTGGTGGCGCACGTGCGCCGCCTGGAGCAGATGATGATCGAGGTCGCCGGGCAGCTCGGCGTGAGCGCCATGCGGATCCGGGGACGTTCGGGCGTCTGGGTTCCCGCCGACGACAAGGGCCCCGACCGCAAGCTCGGCGCGATCGGGATCCGGGTCAGCCAGGAGGTGACGATGCACGGGTTCGCGCTCAACGCCAACTGCGAGCTGTCCTGGGGGCAGGTGATCATCCCGTGCGGCATCGCCGATGCCGGGGTGACCTCCCTGTCCCGCGAGCTGGGCCGCGATGTCACCGTGGCCGAGATCGTTCCGCTGGTGGAGGCGAGCATGGCCAGCATCTTCGACCCGGTCGCCGGCCAGACGCAGCTTGCCCCGACCGCGTAGTCTTGATCACGAGCGCCGATGCACGGGCCGGGCCGCCGCCCGCTAGCCGCGCGGACCCCGGCGCCTCTTCCGAGTGGTTTGGAGAGACTTCGTGAGCGCTGCACCCGATGGACGCCGCCTGCTGCGCGTTGAGGCGCGCAACGCGACCACCCCGATCGAGCGCAAACCCGAGTGGATCCGCACCACCGCCAAGATGGGCCGCCAGTTCACTCAGCTGCACGGCCTGGTGCGTTCCACCGGGCTGCACACCGTCTGCCAGGAGGCCGGCTGCCCCAACATCTACGAATGCTGGGAGGACCGCGAGGCCACGTTCCTCATCGGTGGCGACACGTGCACCCGGCGGTGCGACTTCTGCGATATCGCCACCGGGCGGCCCGCCGCGCTGGACCTGGACGAACCGCGCCGGGTGGCCGAGTCGATCCGGGCGATGGAGCTGCGCTACGCCACGGTCACCGGCGTGGCCCGCGATGACCTGCCCGATGGCGCGGCCGGGTTGTACGCTGCCACGATCACGGCGATCCACCAGCTCAATCCCGGCACCGGGGTGGAGATCCTGCCACCGGACTTCGGTGCCCGCCCCGAGCTAGTCGGCCAGGTGTTCGATGCCGCCCCGGAGGTGTTCGCGCACAACCTGGAGACGGTGCCGCGCATCTTCAAGGGCATCCGCCCGGCGTTCAGCTACGGCACGTCGCTGCGGGTGATCACGATGGCCAGGGAAGCCGGGCTGGTCACCAAGTCCAATCTCATCCTCGGCATGGGCGAGCGGGATGACGAGATCGAGGCCGCGATCCGCGATCTGCGCTCGGCCGGCTGCGACATCCTCACGATCACCCAGTACCTGCGCCCCTCGAAGCTGCACCACCCGATCGACCGCTGGGTCAAGCCGCAGGAGTTCCTCGGCTGGTCAGATTTCGCCGAGTCGATCGGGTTCGCCGGGGTGATGGCCGGGCCGCTGGTGCGCTCGTCCTACCGGGCCGGGCGGCTGTGGGTGCAGGCGATGCGGCGCGCCGGGCGGCCGCTGCCGCCGCACCTGGCCCATCTGGGCGAGGAGCCTGGCGAGCCTGCCCGCCAGGAAGCCAGCGCGCTGGTCGCCCGCGCGCGCCCCGCTTCCTGAGCACACTGGTAGCAGCCCGATAGCCCGCCCGCCGGATGCGCACCGGCCGGTACCGATATCCGAGGAGCACGATCAGCCATGGCACGCGAGGACGATAAGAGCACAGGCGGCAAGGCGAAGAAGCCGCGCAAGGAGCGCTTCGAGCAGTACCGGCAGGTCTTCCGGATGGCCAGGCAGCTGCAGCCGCGGATCGGCTGGTACATGCTGGCGATCGTCGCGGCGGCGCTGCTGCTCGGGTTCGGGATCGGGTACGCCCTGGGCCACCCGTATTACGTCATGTTCGTCGCTGCCCCGATCGGCGTGCTGCTGGCCACGCTGCTGCTCAGCAGGACCGCGGAGCGCTCGGCGTACGCCTCCATCGAGGGGCAGCCGGGGGCCGGTGGCGCGCTGCTGCAGAGCCTCAAGCGCGGCTGGGCGATCGAGCTGGAGCCGATCGCGATCGAGGGCGGCCGGGCGATGAACATGACCGACGCCGCCCTGGTGTACCGGGCGGTCGGCCGGCCGGGGGTCGTCCTGGTCGGTGAGGGGCCGCGCGGCCGGGCCTCCCGCCTGCTGGCGCAGGAGGTCAAGCGCACCGGGCGGCTGGTGCCGAATGTGCCCGTGCACACTTTCCGGCTGGGCACCGATGATGGCCC
>CAMCQD010000308.1 GCA_945876925.1 uncultured Dermatophilus sp. | reverse complement strand
CCCGGATGCCCTTGGCACCCGAGCGCAGCGAGGACTGCATGCCCTTGCGCATCGCCCGGCGGAAGGAGACCCGCGCGGAGAGCTGCTCGGCGATGCCCTGGGCGACCAGCTGGGCGTCCAGGTCCGGGTTCTTCACCTCGAGGATGTTCAGCTGCACCTGCTTGCCGGTGAGCTTCTCCAGCTCGCCGCGGATGCGCTCGGCCTCGGCTCCGCGCCGTCCGATGACGATGCCGGGACGGGCCGTGTGGATGTCGACGCGGACCCGGTCGCGGGTGCGCTCGATCTCCACCTTGCTGATCCCGGCCCGCTCCAGCCCCTTGGAGAGCAGGCGGCGGATCTCGACATCTTCCTTGACGTAGTCGCGGTAGCGCTGACCCTCCTTGGTGGAGTCGGCGAACCAGCGGCTGGCGTGCTCAGTGGTGATACCGAGGCGGAATCCGTGCGGGTTGACCTTCTGACCCATTAGCGGGCGCCTCCGTTCTGCGGCTGGCTGACGTGAACCGTGATATGGCTCGTTCGCTTGTTGATCCGGGCGGCGCGGCCCTGGGCGCGCGGCCGGATCCGCTTCAGCGTCGGGCCCTCGTCAACGTAGGCGGCGGAGACCACGAGCGCGCGCTCATCGAACGGCTCCGATTCGCGCTCAGCCTTCTGCCGCGCGTTGGCGATCGCGCTGGCCAGCACCTTGTACACCGGCTCGGAGGCCCCCTGCGGGGCGAACTGAAGCACGGCGAGGGCTTCGCTCGCCTGCTTCCCGCGGATGAGGTCCACGACTCGGCGGGCCTTCATGGGCGTGACGCGAACGCCGCGCGCCTGCGCCTTCGCTTCCATCGCGCTCCCTTTGCTTTCGTTCGGCATGTCGTTATCCGTTGGGCCGGCGCACGTCAGCGCCGGCGGCCCTTCTTGTCGTCCTTCACGTGACCCTTGAAGGTGCGCGTGGGAGCGAACTCGCCGAGCTTGTGCCCGACCATCGACTCCGTGACGAACACCGGCACGTGCTTGCGGCCGTCGTGCACCGCGAAGGTGTGCCCGAGGAAGTCCGGGGCGATGACGGAGCGGCGCGACCAGGTCTTGATGACGGCCTTGGATCCGCTGGCGTTCTGCGCGTCCACCTTCTTCTGCAGGTGGTCGTCGATGAACGGGCCCTTCTTGAGGCTACGAGGCATCTGTCATGGCTCCTATCAGCGCTTCTTGCCCGTACGACGGCGACGCACGATGTACTTGTCGCTCTCTTTGCCGGGACGGCGGGTGCGGCCTTCGGGCTTACCCCACGGGGAGACCGGGTGACGGCCACCGGAGGTGCGGCCCTCACCACCACCGTGCGGGTGGTCGACCGGGTTCATCACGACGCCGCGCACGGTCGGGCGGCGGCCCTTCCAGCGCATGCGCCCGGCCTTGCCCCAGTTGATGTTGCTCTGCTCGGCGTTGCCGACCTCGCCGACGGTGGCGCGGCAGCGGGCGTCCACGTTGCGGATTTCACCCGAGGGCATCCGCAGCTGGGCGAACGGCCCGTCCTTGGCGACCAGCTGGACGCGGGCGCCGGCGGCGCGGGCGATCTTGGCGCCGCCGCCGGGACGCAGCTCAATGGCGTGGATAACGGTACCGACCGGGATGTTGCGCAGCGGCAGGTTGTTGCCCGGCTTGATGTCGGCACCGGGGCCGGCCTCGATCGGGTCGCCCTGGCGCAGCCGGTTCGGCGCGAGGATGTACCGCTTGGTGCCGTCGGCGTAGTGCAGCAGCGCGATCCGGGCGGTGCGGTTCGGGTCGTACTCGATGTGCGCGACCTTGGCCGGGATGCCGTCCTTGTCGTGGCGGCGGAAGTCGATCACCCGGTAAGCCCGCTTGTGACCGCCGCCGATGTGACGGGTAGTGATCCGGCCGCTGTTGTTACGGCCACCGGTCTTGGTCAGCGGGCGCACGAGCGACTTCTCCGGCGTGGAGCGCGTCAGCTCGACGAAGTCGGCGACGCTGGCGCCGCGGCGCCCGGGCGTCGTGGGCTTGTACTTACGGATACCCATGGTTTACGTCCTGTCGTTCCCTGCTCGCCCGCTCAGGCCCGGGCGCCGAAGATGTCGATGGACCCTTCCCTCAGGGTGACGACGGCGCGCTTGGTGTCCTTGCGCTTGCCCGTGCCGAAGCGGGTCCGGCGCGTCTTGCCCTGACGGTTGAGGGTGTTGACGGCAGCGACCTTCACGCCGAAGACGTTCTCCACGGCGATCTTGATCTCGGTCTTGTTGGCGCGCGGGTCGACGAGGAAGGTGTACTTGCCCTCGTCCATCAGCCCGTACGACTTCTCGGAGACCACCGGTGCGATGAGGATGTCGCGGGGGTCCTTGGGGTTGGTCACTTGGCCACCTCCTGCGTGCCGGCCGCGCTGCGGGCCTCGATGAACGAGCGCAGGGCGTCCTCGGTGAACACAACGTCCTCGGCGCACATCACGTCGTAGGTGTTGAGCTGATCGGCCAGCAGCACGTGCACCTGCGGCAGGTTGCGCACCGACAGGTACGCCGTCTCGTCGCCGCGGGCGAGCACCACCAGCACGTTCCGGCGGTCGGTGATCCCGCCGACGAGCGCCCGGGCGGCCCGGGTGGAGGGAACCTCGCCGGCGACGAAGCCGGCCACCGCGTGGATCCGGCCGTTGCGGGCCCGGTCTGAGAGCGCGCTGAACAGGGCAGCCGCCTTCATCTTCTTGGGAGTGCGCTGGCTGTAATCACGCGGGCGCGGGCCGTGCACGACACCGCCGCCGGTGAACTGGGGTGCCCTGGTCGAACCCTGCCGGTGCCCTTCTGCCGGTACGGCTTCTTGCCACCGCCGCGGACCTGGCCGCGGGTCTTGGTCGCGTGCGTCCCCTGGCGGGCGGCAGCCTGCTGGGCGACCACGACCTGGTGGATGAGCGGCACGTTGACCGGGGTGTCGAAAAGGTCGGCGGGCAGCTCGACCGAGCGTCCGGTCTTGCCTCCATCCACGCCGATGATGTCGATCGTCGTCACGAGGTCACGCTCCCTTGGCGGCAGTGCGGACGAGGACGATCCCGCCGCGCGGGCCGGGAACGGCACCCTTGACGAGGATGAGGCCCTTCTCGGCGTCGATCGCGTGGATCGTCAGGTTCTGGGTGGTCTGGCGCACGCCGCCCATCCGGCCGGCCATGCGCTGGCCCTTGAACACGCGGGCCGGGGTCGCGCAGGCGCCGACCGATCCGGGCTTGCGGTGGTTGCGGTGGGCACCGTGGCTGGCGCCGACGCCGGCGAAGCCGTGGCGCTTCATGACGCCCGCGAAGCCCTTGCCCTTGGTCTTACCGGTGACATCGACCTTCTGGCCTGCCTCGAAGGCCTCGACCGTGATCTCCTGGCCGAGGGCGTAGTCGCCGGCCGTGGTGGTGCGGATCTCGACCAGGTGACGCCGCGGCGTCACGCCGGCCTTCTCGAAGTGACCGGCTAGCGGCTTGGTGACCTTGCGCGGGTCGATCGCGCCGTAGCCGATCTGCACCGCCTGGTAGCCGTCGTTGTCCTCGGTGCGGATCTGGGTGACCACGCACGGGCCGGCCGCGATG
>CAMCQD010000307.1 GCA_945876925.1 uncultured Dermatophilus sp. | reverse complement strand
CTTCCAGCATGGCGCCACCGGCGACCTGCTGGCGTTCGCCCCGGACGACCTCGCCGGGGCGGTGCTGTCCACGAAGGCGCTGGCCGGTGAGCCAGCGGGGGGCGTGCGGGTATTCACGCCCTCGCTGGAGCGGCACGGCTGGGCCAGCGGGCACACCGTCGTCGAGATCGTCACCGCGGACGTGCCGTTCCTCGTCGACTCGGTGCTCAAGGAGCTGGAGCGGCGCGGTATCCAGGTGCATGTCATCGCCCATCCGCAGTTCCTCGTCCGCCGGGCAGGCCCGGGCTCGCCACCGCAGGTCATCGGGCTCAACACCGCCTCCGCCGGTCTGCCTGCACCCCAGGATGTGCGCGCCGAATCCTGGATGCACATCGAGATCAGCCGGCAGAGCGACCCGGCCGGGCGGCAGGAGCTGCGGGCCGCGCTGGAACGGGTGCTGGCCGATGTGCACGCCGCCGTGGCCGACTATGAGCCGATGCGGGACCGCGCCGCCGCGCTGGCGGCCAGCCTGGCCCAGGTGCCCCCGGGACTCGAGCCGGAGAGCGTGGCCCAGGCCCGCGAGCTGCTGGACTGGATCTGCTCAGGGCAGTTCATCTTCATCGGGGCGGCCGAGTACCGGCTGCGCGCCGAGGACGGGCAGACGTATCTCGTGCGGGTCCCCGGCACCGGGCTGGGCGTGCTGGCCGATCCGCACGGGCGGGCCCGGCCGACCCTGCTGAGCCCGGTGGCGGCCGCCAAGGCGATGGAGCCGGCCGCGTTCGTGTTCACCAAGGCCAACGCGGTCTCCACCGTCCACCGCGATGCCCGGCTGGACTATATCGGCATCAAGATCACCGGCGCGGACGGCCGGGTCACCGGGGAGCACCGGTTCCTGGGGCTGTTCACCTCCCGGGCCTACCTTGACCCCGTGCTGGCGGTGCCGTTCGTCTCGGGCAAGGTGCGCCGCATCCAGCAGGCCGCCGGGTACCCCGCCGGGAGCCACCTGGGCAACGACCTGCTCGGGGTACTGGAGTCCTATCCGCGCGATGAGCTGTTCCTGGAACGGGTGGAGCGCCTCACCCAGATTGCCATCGAAGTGGTCCACTTGCGTGAGCGCAGGCGCACCCGGGTGTTCCTGCGCGCCGATGAGTACGGCCGGTTCGTCACCGCCGTGGTGTTCCTGCCGCGCGACCGGTACAACACCGACGTACGGCTGCGGATGCAGGAGCTGCTGCGCACCGCCTTCGGCGGCGATGAGGTCGAATACCGCACGCGGGTCAGCGAATCCAGCCTCGCCCAGCTGTACTTCGTGGTGCACCTGGCCTCCTCGGCGCCGCCCGGGGCCGATGAGGGCGAGCTGGAGCGGCGCATCGTCGAGGCCACCCGCACCTGGGATGAGGGCCTGGCCGATGCCGCCGGGCCGCACTTCGGCGAGGAGCTCGCCGCGAGCATGCTCGCCCGCTACCGCAACGCTTTCGCCACCGGGTACAAGGAGGACGTCTCCCCGCGGGTCGCGGTCACCGACATCGCGACGCTGGAGTCGCTCTCGGCGCAGGCCGCGGTGCGCCCGGTGCTGTATCAGACCCCCGGCAGCGACCCGGCCGAGCGCCGGATGAAGCTGTTCTCGCGTGAGGCGATCATCCTGTCCGATGTGCTGCCGGTGTTCACCCACCTGGGCGTGCGCGTCACCGATGAGCGGCCCTACCGGGTCCGGCGCGCGGACGGGACCTCGTTCTGCATCTACGACTTCGGCCTGCGGGTGCCGCCGGGGACGGGCTGGCCGGCCTCCAGCCAGGGAGCGCTCGACATCGAGGACGCCTTCACCGCCGTCTGGGAGGGGCAGGCCGAGTCCGACCGGTTCAACGCCCTCGTCCTGCGGGCCGGGCTGACCTGGCGCCAGGTCGTCGTGCTGCGGGCGATGTGGACCTACCTGCGCCAGGCCGGGACCACGTACAGCCGGGCCTACGTCGAGGACGCGATCCTGGCCAACCCGGCCATCGCCCGGGCGCTGGTGGAGCTGTTCGAGGCCCGGTTCGATCCGCAGGCGGACCCCGGGGAGCGGGAGCGCCGCTTTGCCGGGCTCGTCACCCGGATCGAGGCCCAGCTGGCCGAGGTGGCCTCGCTGGACGAGGACCGCATCCTGCGCCGCTTCCTCGCGATGATCCAGGCCACCTGGCGGACGAGCTTCTTCGCCCCCCGGGCGGGGGCGGGGGTGGCCTTCAAGCTCGATCCGGGCGCGATCCCGCAGATCCCCGAGCCGGTGCCCGAGTTCGAGATCTGGGTGTACCACCCCCGGGTCGAGGGCACTCACTTGCGCTTCGGCCCGGTCGCGCGGGGCGGGCTGCGCTGGAGCGACCGGCGCGAGGATTTCCGCACGGAGGTGCTGGGCCTGGTCAAGGCGCAGATGGTGAAGAACGCGCTCATCGTCCCGACGGGCAGCAAGGGAGGCTTCTACGCCAAGCGGCTGCCCGACCCGGCCCGGCGGGAGGCCTGGCGCGCCGAGGGGATCGCCGCTTACCGGCTGTTCGTCGCGGCGCTGCTGGACGTGACCGACAACCGGGCCGGTCAGGACGTCGAGCCGCCCCCGGGGGTGGTGCGCTACGACGGCGACGACCCGTACCTGGTCGTCGCGGCCGACAAGGGCACGGCCACCTTCTCCGACATCGCCAACGAGGTGGCCGCCTCATACGGGTTCTGGCTGGATGACGCATTCGCCTCGGGCGGCTCGGCCGGGTTCGATCACAAGGGGATGGGCATCACTGCCCGGGGCGCCTGGGTGTCGGTACAGCGGCACTTCCGCGAGCTGGGCGTCGACGTGCAGTCCCAGGATTTCACCGCAGTCGGCATCGGGGACATGAGCGGGGACGTGTTCGGCAACGGCATGCTGCGCTCGGAGCACATCCGGCTCGTGGCCGCCTTCGACCACCGGCATGTGTTCGTCGATCCGGATCCGGATGCGGCTACCGGGTTCGCTGAGCGGCGGCGGCTGTTCGAGCTGCCGGGTTCCTCCTGGGACGACTACGACCGCTCGCTGATCTCGCCGGGGGGCGGGGTGTTCCGCCGGGACGCCAAGTCCGTTCAGGTCACCGGGCAGATGGCGGCGGCGCTCGGGCTGGGCCAGGTGGCGGCGCTCACCCCCTCCGAGCTGGTCCAGGCGGTGCTGCGGGCACCGGTCGACTTGCTGTGGAACGGCGGGATCGGCACCTACGTCAAGGCTACCGCCGAGACTGACGCGCAGATCGGTGACCGCGGTAACGACGCCGTCCGGGTGAATGGCCGCGAGCTGCGCGCCAGGGTGGTCGGCGAGGGCGGCAACCTCGGCTTCAGCCAGCTCGGCCGGATCGAGGCGGCGGAGCATGGCGTGCTGCTCAACACCGACGCCATCGACAACGCGGCCGGGGTGAACACCTCTGACCGTGAGGTGAATATCAAGATCCTGCTCAGCGCCGCCGAGGCGGCCGGGGACCTGACCCGCAAGCAGCGCAACGAACTGCTTGCCGCAGCCACCGGCGAGGTCGCCGCCGCGGTGCTGCGGGACAACTACGAGCAGAACGTGCTGCTGGCCAACGCC
>CAMCQD010000306.1 GCA_945876925.1 uncultured Dermatophilus sp. | reverse complement strand
CGCAGGATCATGCTGCGCGGGTCGGCATTGCGGTAGACGCGATGTCCGAACCCCATGAGCCGGATGCCGTTCTCGCGATTCTTGACCTTGCGGACGTACTCGGCGACGGGGATGCGCTCAGCCCGGATCTGCTCGAGCATCTCGATGACGGCGACGTTCGCGCCGCCGTGGCGCGGACCCCACAGCGCGGACACCCCGGCAGCGCAGCTGGCGAACATGTTGGCCTGACTGGAGGCGACCATGCGCACCGTGCTGGTCGAGCAATTCTGCTCGTGGTCGGCGTGCAGCACGAGGAACAGGTTGAGCGCGCGGGCCACGGCCGGGGTGGCCTCATAGGGCCGGTAGGGCACCGAGAACATCATGTGCAGGAAGTTCTCGACGTACTTCAGGTCATAGCGCGGGTACATCAGCGGTTCGCCGGCGCTGTACTTGTGCGCCGCGGCGGCGACCGTCCGCACCTTCGAGAGGAGCCGGGCGGCCGCGCGGACGATGCCCTCGGGGTCATCGGCGGTCCAGGTCTCGGGCTCATGCGCCGAGAGGGTCTGGATCATCGCCGACAGGATCGCCATCGGATGCGCCTTCGGGGGGAAGCCGTCGAAGTGCTTCTTCATGTTCTCGTCGATCATGGCGTTCTCGGACAGCAGCGCGCTGAACGCATCCCGCTCGGCCACGGTGGGCAGGCTGCCGAAGATGACCAGCCACGCGACTTCCACGAATGAGCTGCGCCCGGCGAGCTCCTCGATGGGGATGCCGCGGTAGCGCAGCACGCCGTTCTCGCCGTCGATGTAGGTGATCGCTGAGGTGCACGATCCGGTGTTGCCGTAGCCGTCGTCGAGGGTGATGTAGCCGGTCTGCGCCCGGAGCCTGCTGATGTCGATGGCGCGTTCGTGCTCACTTCCGACGACGATGGGAAGCTCGTAGCTGGTTCCGTCCAGTTCGAGCCGGGCCACTTCGCTCATGCGGGGTCTCCTCAGTCATGCCTGGGCATCGCAAGGCTCACGGGGGATGAGCCGAACGCGCGGGTTCCGGTAAAGCGTAGGGGCTCAGCTGGCCTGGCCGGGGCCTGCGGCGGCGGCCGGATGCGCGGCGGCAGGTTCCCCGGGGGTGAGCCTAGGAGCGGACGGGCCGCAGCAGCAGGTAGGCGAAGACGATCCCGGCCGCGGCCAGGGCCAGCCAGGCAGACCCGGCGGTGAGCAGCAGCCCGGGCAGGATGAGCATGTCGAAGCCGCGCGCGGCCAGCAGCAGCAGCCCCACCGGGATCGCTCCCATCGGCCCGGAGACCATGCCGGCCGCGGCGGTGGAGGTGTCCTTGACCTCGCTGGCGCGCAGCACCCCGGAGGCGATCGCGATGAGCATCGCGGGCAGCTGGCACAGGTCGACCCGGGCCAGGGCGAGCGCGGGGAGCAGCCAGAGCAGGCCGGCCGTCAGCGGGCAGGCCAGCAGGGCGAGCCGGGCCTGCCAGGCGGCGAACGGCAGGTGACGGCGCAGGCTCGGCGAGCGGGTCCACGTGACCAGGGCACCGGAGAAGCCGTACACGACGAGGTAACCGAGCAGCAGGGCCATCCAGGAGCCGCCGGTGCGGCCGAACAGCGCGGTCACGGTCGCCGCCAGGGGGATGGTGGTGGCGACGACCAGCAGCTCGGGGCTGTGCCGCCGGATGCGGGCGGCGTCGAGCTCGGCCAGCGCCCACACCCCGGTCAGCCGCCGGGTCGTGCGGGGAAGGTCGCGCCGGGTCACCCGGCTGGCGGTGAGCACCGCGCGGATCGGGGTGGAGTCGAGCATGAGGGTGGAGACCCCGAGGGCGTCGATGATGTCCCCGCCGCGGGCGAGTTCGCTTATCCCCAGGCGGCGGGCGGTGACGCGCACCCGCGGCCACAGCCGCACGACCGCGATCAGGCAGGCGATCAGCGTGATCAGGCTGATGGCGAGCTGGACGACGCTGGCCTCGTCGGGCCGGGCGCGCAGCACCATCACCGCGGACCAGCCCGGGGCGACCCCGAGGACCAGGGTGAGTGAGCCGACCCCGACGGCGGCCGGGCCGGCGAAGCGGGCGATGGCCCGGCGGGCCGGGCGTCCCTGGGTGATCGCGACGATGAGCACGATGACCACCGAGGCCGCGAACCAGGCGACGGCGCTGGCCGCCAGCACGACCGGGGGCGACTGGCGCAGCGCCTCGACGAAGGACCCAGTGGCGGCGCCGAACAGGCCCAGGCCGAGGGTGATGGTCAGCAGCATCCCGCGCAGCAGGACGGCCCGGTCCGCCGGGGAGGACAGCAGCCACGAGCGCATCGCGCGCCCGGCGCCCAGCGGCCCGGTGATGGTGGCGATGGTGATGATCACCCCGATGCCCAGGGCCGTGGCCCCGGTGGCGAGGAACCCCGAGTCGGCGATGAACGGCGCCGGGGAGGGCTGCCTGCCCGCCTCGGCGAGCACCGACCAGCCCATGAACGCGAACACGATGAGGCCGAGGATGACCGAGTACAGGTAGGAGCCCCGGCCGAACATGTCGCCCCGGGCCGCGGCGGTGTCCACCTGGGCCGAGCGGAGGGTGTCCATGGCCTGGCTGGCCAGGACGGTGGACTCGTCCTGGCTCAGGTCCGTGGTGGCGGTGGCGGTGCTCATCGCGTTCACCGCTGGGTGAGGTGGATCCGCCGGGCGGAGGAGGCGGCCACGAGCTCAGCCGAATGCGTCGCCATGAGGATCGAGCATCCGTTGCGGGCGAGCCGGCTCAGATGCCCGCTGAGCCACATCCGCCCTGCGGTGTCGAGCCGCTGCTCGGGTTCGTCGAGCACGAGCACGTCGAAGGGCCGCACGAGCGTGCACGCCAGCCCGAGGCGGCGGCGCTGGCCGGAGCTGAGGGTGTCCGGCACCTGGTCGGCGACCTCGGCTAGTCCTAGTGCGGTGAGCGCCTTGTCGACCAGTTCGGGCTCGCGGTCGTTGCCGTGCGCCCGGGCGAGCAGGTCGAGATGCTCCCAGATGGTCACGTCCGAGAAGAAGGACAGGTCGTCCAGGATGGCGCATACGCGTTTGCGCACATTGATGTCGGTCTCATCGAGGGGCCTTCCGTCGAGCAGCACCTCGCCGGAGTCGGGTACCTCGGCGCCGACCACGCAGCGCAGCAGGGTGGTCTTGCCGACGCCGTTGGGGCCGAACAGGGCTACCGTCTCCCCGGCGCGGACGTCGAGGTCTACCCGGGCCAGGACCGCCTTGCCGCTGAAGGACTTGGACAGCCCTCGTACCAGGATCCTGGGCGGTGTGGCGATCACAGGGGCCAATCTAGCGGCGCGATGTGGGCAGGCCGCAGCCTGGCACGTCGGAGTACCGTATTGCAGGTTGCGCGAAGCAGCGCTAGGTGCTCTCCGTGCCCGGGCCGGCCGGCCCGGGACGATCGTGTTGCCCGGATGCTGCCGCTCCGGGCCTGAGTGCGGCCCGCGCGGGCCGCGGAAGGTGTGACCCGATGGCCAGCTCGCAGGTCCGGCGTGGGCGGACGTACGCGGATCCGCAGCAGGGGGACCGGCTGTCCCCGGCGGCGGCGCCCGTGCTGGGCGCGCTGCT
>CAMCQD010000305.1 GCA_945876925.1 uncultured Dermatophilus sp. | reverse complement strand
CGTAGGCCAGGACGACGGCCCGGGTGAGCAGCTGTTCCTGCTCGGCCGTGAGGTAGCCGGCGGCCACATGCGCCAGCCCGAGCGCGCCGCTGCCCATCGAACGCACCGAACCCATGCTCTCCGGCCAGGTCACCCGCAGCGAACAGGGCCCGGTCCCCATTGGCCCGGACGTCGAGGTAGCGCGGGAACGTGCAGATGATGGTCGCGCCGGACTCCTCCGCCGGGGCGGGCCCGCGCTGCACCAGCCTGCCGTCGATCCGGAAGCCGTCAGCGTCGGCGCTGAACTCGGTGCCGGCCATCGGGTCGATGATCGCTCCCGCGACGACCTCGCCACCGACCTCCGCGGCGACCGAGACGCACCAGAACGCGATCCCGGAAGCGAAGTTCACCGTCCCGTCGATCGGGCCGGCATGCCACCTGATCGCCCCGGTCCCGACGGCCCCGCCCTCCTCACCGAGCACGGTGCTGTCCGGCTCGGCGGCGAAGATCGCCTCGCGCAGCAGCTCCCCGGAGGCGACGCCATGCTCGGTGACCAGATCGAACGGGTTGCCTTTCGAGTGCACCCGCATCTGCGAGCGGAAGACGCCCCGCAGGTACCGTGCCGACGGCCGCGCCGCACCGGCCGCGACCACCCGGAGCCGGCGTGACACGTCCGCGCACGCCGCGTCCATCACCGGCCCGGCTCGCCATCGAGCGGCATCAGCCAGGCCCTCCCCTCCTCGAACGCGACCTCAACGAACTCCCCCGGCTCGAACGTCTGGTCCTCGTGCGGGTCGTGCACGGCAGCCACGATGGTGCCGGCCTCGGTCTCGATCTCGTACTCGATCGACTCCCCGTAGAACATCGAGGAGACGGTGCGCCCGGCTGATCCGCCGACCCGGGCGGGCGCGTCGCCCTCGATCCGGGCCAGCCGCACCGACTCCGGCCGGATAAGCAGCGTGGCGGGCTGGCCGTGAGCTGCGCGGGCGTGCGCCGGCACGGTCCAGCTGCGGCCCAGCACCTCGATGCGCGCCTGGCCGTCGCCGGCCTGGTGCACTGCGGCGTCAAGGAAGTTGGCCCGTCCGATGAAATCGGCCACGAACACCGACGCCGGGCGCCGGTACACCTCCTGCGGCGTATCGACCTGCTCGATGACGCCGACGTTCATCACGACGATGCGGTCACTCATCGTCATCGCCTCATCCTGATCGTGCGTGACGAACACCGAGGTGATGCCGAGCGAACGCTGCAGCCGCCGGATCTCACCGCGCATCTGCACCCGCAGCTTGGCATCCAGGTTCGACAGCGGCTCGTCGAAGAGCAGCACCTTGGGCCGCATGACCAGCGCCCGGGCCAGCGCTACGCGCTGCTGCTGCCCGCCGGAGAGCTGATGCGGGGCCCGTTCGGCGAACTGCGACAGGTTCATCGAGGTCAGCGCCGCCTCGACCTGCGCCCGGATGTCCTGCGCGCTGAGCTTGCGCAGCTTGAGCCCGAACGCCACGTTGTCGTACACCGACAAGTGCGGGAACAGCGCATACGACTGGAACACCATCGCCATCGGCCGGTGGTTCGGGGCGACCCGGTTGATGAGCTGATCGTCGAGCCGCACCTGGCCCCCGGTGGGCGTCTCGAAACCGGCGATCATCCGCAAGGTCGTCGTCTTGCCGCACCCGGACGGGCCGAGCAGGGTGATGAACTCCCCCGGCTCGATCTCCAGGTCGATGTCGTCGACGGCCGGCGCGGCCCCGGGATCGTCGCCGTACACCTTGCGGAGCTGGCGCAGGCTCACCCGCCCCGGTGCCGCCGGGGTGAGGGATTCCGCGATCTCGCTGCTCTGCTGGCTCATCGGTGCTGGATTCCTCTCAGAGACGGGTGCCGCATCGCCAGGTTCATCAACCCGATCACGGTGAGCACGATGACCACGAGGATGGCGCAGTAGGCGAAGGCGTTGCCGAACCGGCCGGCATCCACCTCCGCGAGGATCTGCGAGGTCATGATCTTGGTTTGCGGGGTGGTGATGAAGACGATCGGGGACAGCGTGGTCATCGACCGGGCGAAGGCGTAGGTCAGGCCTGCCAGCAGCGCCGGCCGGATGAGCGGCAGGGTCACCTTGCGGAACGTCTGGGCCGAGTCAGCGCCCAGGCTCGTGGCCGCCTCGTCGATCGCGGGGTTGATCTGCTGCAGCGCCGCGATTCCCGAGCGCTGCCCCGACGGCAGCGAGCGGGCGACGAACACCATGACGATCGCCATCGCGCCGCCGAACATCGCCGAGCCGCCCGCGACGGCCGGGAACCACATCCGGCCCCCGGAGATCACCGGCGTGCTGAACGTGAGCGCGTAGCCGATACCGATGACCGTGCCCGGCACCGACAGGCCGAGCATGCCGGCGAAGTCGAGCAGGCCGGCCGTGCGGCGCAGCTTACGTACCACGAGCCACGCCACGAGCATGCCGAGCACGCCCGCGATCGGGGTGGCGATCAGCGCGAGCAGCGTCGTGGTGAACATCGCGTCCGAGCCGATGCCGGCGAGCACGAACCGGTAGTGGTCGAACGTGAACTCGTTATTCACCCCGAGGATCTTCACGAACCCGCCGGCCACGACGGTGGCGTAGAGGATCGCGACGAGCGCGGCGGTGGCGAAGGAGAGCAGCAGGATCGGGATGCGCAGGCCCGGGCTGGTGATGAGCTCGGCGCGCCCCGCAGGCTTACCGGTCACGGTGACGACGTTCTTCTGGCTGACCCAGTACCGCTGCACGAGGAACACCGACAGCGCCGGCACGAGCAGCACCAGCGAATATGCTGCCCCGCCGGCGACGTCGTATTCGCCGGTGACCGCGATGTAGGCGCGGGAGGCGAGCACCGTGTAGTCACCGCCGAGCACCAGCGGGTTGGCCAGGTCGGCGATCGACTCCACGAACAGCAGCAGCATCGACCCCGCGATACCCGGCACGAGCATCGGCAAGGTGACCTTGATGAACGTGCGCACCCGGCCCGCGCCGAGATTCGCGGCGGCCTCGTCGAGCGAGGGGTCCAGGCTCTCGAGCATGCCCTTGAGGTTCATGTACGCCACGGGGAAGAACGACACCGACAGCACGAGCACGAGCCCCTTGAGGCCGTAGATGTCGGGGGTGAGCCCGAAGATGCCGTTACTGATGATGCCGTTGCGGCCGAACAGCGTGATCGCGGCCGTCGCCACCGCGAACGGGGGTGACACGATCGGCATGAGCGCGATGAGGTGCAGCAGCCGCTTACCCCGGAATTTCAGGCGCACCTGCGCGAACGCCATGACGAAACCGAGCAGGGTGCCCAGGACCGAGACGATCACGCCGAGCTGCACCGTGTTCCAGGCGACCCGCCGGTTGGCGGGGTCGGTGAGCATCGAGTTTACGATCTCCCGCCCTCCCGGCGAGAACGCGACGAACAGGATGCGGATCAGCGGCAGCCCCACGATCACGAGCAGGATCAGGCTCACCAGCGTGACGAGCACGACCAGCGTGACGTCGAATTCAGGTCCGCGGGAAGGGCGCGGGCGGGTGCCGGGATCGCCGGGCGGGGCGGGGTCGGCGAGGAGGGTCGCTG
>CAMCQD010000304.1 GCA_945876925.1 uncultured Dermatophilus sp. | reverse complement strand
CCCGCCCGGCTGACCGCCGGAGGCGCCGGCTAGCGGACCCGGCCCGCCCGCGGTGAGCGCCGGCCCGGGGATAGGGTGCTGGCCGCCTGGCTGCGGGGAACTGGCGCGGGCCGATGCGTTTGGCCGGGGAGGTGAGCACCCGGTATCCTTGACGCTCGTGCGTCCACCTGGCCCCGTGTCGACGGGCGGGTATGAAGTGACGCCGGATTCAAGCGAAAGGTAGTGAGCTTCACGTGTATGCGATCGTCCGCGCAGGCGGCCGTCAGGAAAAGGTCTCGGTGGGCGATGTCCTGCTGGTCGACAAGATCGACGCCGAGCCCGGTGACGGCGTGGACCTCACGCCCCTGCTGCTCGTCGACGGTGACACGGTCACCGCATCCGCTGACGCGCTCTCGAAGGTGTCAGTGAAGGCCGAGGTCGTCAAGCCCGCCAAGGGCCCCAAGATCACGATCCTGAAGTACAAGAACAAGACGGGCTACCGCAAGCGCCAGGGCCACCGGCAGCCCCTCACCCAGATCAAGATCACGGCGATCGACGCCTGAGCGTCCGCCGCAGGCAGCTTCTACCATTCGAGAGGTATCGGCATGGCACACAAGAAGGGTGCGTCCTCGACCCGGAACGGTCGTGACTCCAACGCACAACGGCTCGGCGTCAAGCGCTTCGGCGGCCAGCTCGTCAACGCGGGTGAGATCATCGTGCGCCAGCGCGGCACGCACTTCCACCCCGGTGAGAACGTCGGCCGCGGCGGCGACGACACGCTCTTCGCCCTCACCGCGGGCGCGGTTCAGTTCGGCACCAAGCGGGGACGCAAGACGGTCAGCATCGTGCAGGAGCCCGTCACGGCCGGCTGAGGCCGCCCGTATCACGTATCGGGCTTTCTGAAGGGGTGCCCCGGGGCCGGGGCACCCCTTCAGCTTGCCCGGAGAACCCCAGGACCGATCCGGTTCCGGCCGCATCCCCATGAGAGGCTGAACGCCATGCCTGCCTTCGTTGATCGCTGCGTGCTCACCGTCTCCGCCGGTAAGGGCGGCAATGGCTGCGCGTCGGTGCACCGGGAGAAGTTCAAGCCGCTCGGCGGGCCCGATGGCGGCAACGGCGGCCGGGGCGGCGATGTCATCGTGCGGGTCGACCGCCAGGTCACGACCTTGCTGGACTATCATCACAGCCCGCATCGCACGGCCGGCAATGGCAAGCCGGGGGAGGGCAGCGAGCGTAACGGCGCCGACGGCGCGGACCTCGTGCTCGGCGTCCCGGACGGCACCGTGGTCGCTACCCGCGATGGCCAGGTGCTGGCCGACCTCGTGGGTGAGGGGGCCCGGTACGTGGCCGCGCGCGGCGGCCGGGGCGGGCTGGGTAATAAGGCGCTGGCGTCACCGCGGCGCAAGGCCCCCGGGTTCGCGCTGCTCGGCGAGCCGGGCGAGGAGTTCCAGATCGTCCTGGAGCTGAAGCTGCTGGCCGATGTCGCCTTCATCGGGTTCCCCTCGGCGGGCAAGTCGAGCCTGGTGTCGGCGTTGTCGGCGGCCAGGCCGAAGATCGCCAGTTACCCGTTCACTACGCTCGTGCCGAACCTGGGCGTGGTGACGGCTGGTTCACAGCGGTACGTCGTCGCCGACGTTCCCGGTCTCATCCCGGATGCGCACCTGGGCCGCGGCCTGGGACTGGAATTCCTCCGGCATATCGAGCGCTGCTCGGTGCTGGCCCACGTCATCGACTGCGCCACCCTCGAACCCGGCCGGGATCCGCTCAGCGACCTGGACGTCATCGAGCATGAGCTGGCCGAGTACGTGCCGCAGGCGTCGCTGGGCGGGCGCCCGCTGGCCGAGCGCACCCGGATCGTCGTGCTCAACAAGGCCGATGTGCCCGAGGCGGCCGAGCTGGCCGAGTTCGTCCGGCCCGCCCTGGAGGAGCGCGGCCTGGAGGTGCACATCGTCTCGGCGGTGGCGCGGACCGGGCTGAAGGAGCTGTCCTTCGCGCTGGCCCGTCACGTCGCCCAGGCGCGCGCCCAGCTGGGCGCCCAGCTCCAGGATGAGCCGCGCAGGCGGGTCGTCATCCGCCCGGAGGCGGTGGACGACCCCGGATTCGAGATCCGCCGGGAGGACTCCGCGCAGGGGCCGCTGTTCCGGGTGCTGGGGGAGCGGCCTGCCCGCTGGGTGCGCCAGACCGACTTCGCCAATGACGAGGCGGTGGGCTACCTCGCTGACCGGCTCGCCCGGGCCGGAGTCGAGGATGCGCTGGTCAAGGCGGGCGCGGTAGCGGGTGACACGGTGCTCATCGGCCCGCCGGACAACCCGGTGGTGTTCGACTGGGAGCCGAGCCTGACCGCCGGGGCCGAGCTGCTCGGGCCGGTGAGCGGCCCGCGCGGGTCGGACACGCGGTTCGAGGATCAGCGTCGTCCCAGCCGGGCGCAGAAGCGGGCCGAATACGAGGCCCGGCGCGCGGCCAAGTCCGCAGCCCGGGCCGAGCTGGCCGCGGACCGCCAGGCGGGCCTGTGGACCGACCCTGCTGAGGACTAGCCGCCGGGGCAGGCCGGTGCCGCCGGATCCTGCGGCGGTGCAGCGCAGGAGACGACGGCGCCCGGTCAGGGATACATGCCTTATAGCGCGCGCATGCTTGCGCAAGCTATGGTTCCGGTGGCGGAGCGAACGTCCGCATCCCTCTCCCGGCCGGGCAGTCCTGGTCAGCGCGGGGCGGTTCCCGTGCGCGGCCTGCCCGGTGGCGCGGCGTTCGGCCCGTCATGGAGCCGGCCGTCAGGCCGGGTAGGGGAGGGAGCCCGCAATGTATGTCGTCGATGTCCGCCTGCCGCCGCAGCCAGTCGTGCCGGTGGTGGCCAGGGCCGAGGCGAGCACGTGCTCGACGACGACCACGAAGGCCCCGCTGGAACGGCTCTATGACCGCAAGGCTCCGCGGCGTCCGGGGGACGTGCATGAGCTCCTCACCGATGACGACCGCCGGCTCATCTACGCGGTAACCGGCGAGAACCTGTGGGGCATCCTCGATCTGGGTGCGCTGGCGCTGAGCGGCTTCGCGGCGCAGATCGTGCTCGACCGGCGTTCGGGGCCGCTGCCCCCGGGGACTGAGGTGAGCGCCGGGTACCTGGAGCGGCGTGGCCGGGCGCTGGCCCCGATGGGCTTGCTCAACCCGTTCGCCGGGGAGCAGCTGCGGCGGGCGCTGCGCTACCTGGCCTCCCGGGAACAGGGCGGGATCGATATCGCGATGTGAGCCGCCCCGGGGGCGCTCCGGCACCGGGGCGTGGCCCGCGTCCGGGGGTGGCTGCGGTTACAGTCTGTGGCGTGAATTCGCAGCGTGAGGCGGTGCGCGACGCCGCCCGGATCGTCGTCAAGGTCGGGTCGAGTTCGCTGACGACCCCCGATGGGCTGCTCTCGCTGGAGAACCTGCGCGCGCTGTCGGACACGCTGGCGGCCCGGCACAACAGCGGCACCCAGGTGGTGCTGGTCAGTTCGGGCGCGATCGCCGCCGGGATCACGCCGCTGGGGCTGGGTGGCCGGCCCCGGGATCTGGCCACGCAGCAGGCCGCGGCCAGCGTGGGGCAGTGTGCC
>CAMCQD010000303.1 GCA_945876925.1 uncultured Dermatophilus sp. | reverse complement strand
CTGGCGGCCTGCTCCAGATCCTCGGCGTGGTCGACCACGCTCCAGCGGTATCCCAGCACCAGCCGGAGGGCCTCGATGATGTCGCCGGGGCCCACCGGCCCGCCCTGGCCGCGCTGCTGCAGGGTGCGCAGCAAGGCGGTGAGCACCGGTCCGCCGATAGAGGGGGAGGGGTTCGTGGCCACGTCGTAGCTGCCCACGCGGGCGCGCAGCGGGCGGCGCTCGCGCACCTGGTAGGCGGCCAGGTCAGCGAGCCCGAGCAAGCCCCCGCGGGCGTCCATGTCGGCGGCGATGGCCCGGGCGATGTCGCCGGTGTACAGCGTCGCGGCTCCCTCGCGGGCGATGGTCTCCAGGCTGCTGGCCAGGTCCGGGTAGTGCATGATCTGCCCGGCGGCCGGCAGCTGCCCGCCCGGGCCCTGGCGCAGGAAGGCGACCGTGTCCGGGTCCCAGCCGAACAGGTGAGGACCGCTGCGGGCCAGCCAGAACGCCGCCGCCGGGCCGACCGGGTAGCCGCGCCGGGCCACGTGCGCGCCGGGCAGCACGAGGTCGCGCCAGGGCACCGTGCCCCAGCGGCGGCGGGCGTGGTCGAGCGCGGCGAACATCCCCGGGGTGGCGACCGAGCCCGGGCCCCCGTACACCGTGGTCTGGCCGAAGTAGTCGAACGTGAACGGCAGCAGGCCGTGCCCGAACCGCTCCGGCTCGCGCGCCCGGCCTGGCATCTCGACGTAGCCGTCGATCACGACCGGTTCCTCGCCAGGTGCCCAGACGTTGACGAAGGCGCCGCCCATCGGGCCGACCATGCCGAACTCGGTCACGCAGGAGACGACGATCGCGGTGATCGCCGCGTCGACGGCGTTACCGCCGGCGGCGCTCACGGCCAGGGCGGCCTCGGCGGCATCGGCCGAAGGAGCCGCGATCGCGACGCCGGTCATGGGCATCTCCTCATTCCGTTCCCCTTCAGCGGGGGGGTGGCGGGGCAGGGGGCTTAGAACAGCCGGAGGGTCTCGTCGCCGAGCCCGCGGAGTTCGTCGTAGTCGAGGGTGACGCACCGGATGCCCCGGTCCCCGGCGAGGGTGCGTGCCTGCGGTTTGATCTGCTGCGCGGCGAACACCCCCTGCACGGGCCCGGCGGCGGACAGGTGCGGATCCCGGTTCATCAGCTCCAGGTACCGGGTGAGCTGCTCGACGCCGTCGATCTCCCCCCGGCGCTTGATCTCCACGGCGACCGAGATGCCCTCGGGGGTGCGGGCGAGGATGTCCACCGGGCCGATGGCGGTGGGGTATTCGCGGCGGACCAGGGAATAGCCCGCGCCCAGGGTGGTGATGTGCCCGGCGAGCAGCTCCTGCAGGTGCGCCTCGACTCCGTCCTTGACCAGGCCGGGGTCGACGCCCAGGTCGTGGTCGCTGTCGTGCAGCACCTGCCCGATCCGGATGCGCAGCTGGTCGCCGCTCTTGCGGTGCCGGACCACCCAGACCTGGGTGATGCCGCCTGCCCGTTCCTCCTCACCGGGTTCCTCGACGGTCAGGGCGCACGGCGGCGACATCCAGTTCAGCGGCTTGTACGAGCCGCCGTCGCTGTGCACGAGCACCGAGCCGTCGGCCTTGACCATGAGCAGCCGGGTGGCCAGTGGCAGGTGGGCGGTGAGCCGGCCGATGTAGTCGACGGCGCAGGAGGCGATGACGATGCGCACGCGGCGACCTTACCGTGCCGCCGGGGGTGGCTCTCAGTCCGCGAGGCCGGTGGTCCGCGCGAAGGCCTGGGACAGGACCTCCGCGCCTTCCTTGAGCCGTTCGCGGTAGCGGAGCGCCGACCACCTGGGCAGCGGCACGAGGAAATCGACCGGGCTGCCGACGGTGCTGGACTCGATGGTGATCGTCATGGCCCTGGCGGTGACGATCCGTGGCTCATTGCCCCGGAACCGCACCGCGCCGCGCTGGGAGGGGTCCAGCACGTTGATGAGCCCCCACGGCAGCCGGTAGCGCAGCCGCGCCGGCGCCGAGCCCGACTCCCGCTTGAGGTGCCAGGTGGCCCGGGAGTCGTAGTCGTCGCTGCCGGTATCCCAGTTGCCCAGCTTGAGGTCCCCGACCAGCTGGAAGGACAGCCGGGACAGGCCCGGGGCGGATTCCTCGGCCGGCGGGGGGCTCTGCAGCAGCCGCTGGCGGTGCCAGCCGCGCTCGGCGTCGCTGGGGATGGCCGGCAGGGGCACGCCGTCGATCTGCAGCGGGTCCAGCCCGGCCCGGACGAACAGGTACGTGGTGCTCATCGTCGGCACGGTGCGCAGCGCGACATCGTGGATCGGCTTGCCGCTGCCGCCGGGCAGCCGGATCCCGGCCGAGCCGATGATGTCGAAGCCCACCTCGACCGGGGAGGTCACCCGGCCGTTGAATTCCAGGGTGAGATAGAGCCACTCGGGATCATGGGAGAGCAGCACCCGCTGCAGGCCGTTCGCGGGCGCCTCGTGCACCACGACCGGCGTGCTGGCGCGCGGGGTGAAGGCCATGATGCCGCCCCACTGGTCGGCGGTGAGCGGGTCGTGCACCAGGGTGCGCCGTGACTGCGGGATCAGCGCCGCCCGGGCCGTGGTGTTCCACGTGCCCGCCGACCAGTCGTCGGCCCAGTGCCCGAGCATCCCTCCGGCGAAGCCGTGCTCGGCCAGCAGCTGGAGCACGTGGGCGTTGATCTCGAACATGCGCGGCTCATTGTGGTCTCCCTGGCTGCGCCCGGCGGTGCCCGGGTATCCCGAGCCGAGCGCGCTGGTGACCCCGAAGCCGCCGATCATCAGCGGCAGGGTGCCGGTGACCCCTTTGAGGGCGAGCAGGTAGGCCAGGTACGGGTCGGCGTCGGAGCCGTACTCCTTGTCGCCTTCGATGAACTCGGGCCGGTAGGGCGGGGCGTCGTAGAACGAGAACAGCCCGCCGGGCCACCGGCTGGAGGCCGACAGGTGGGCGGGGTTGAGCGTGGAGATGTTCTGGGGCGGGATGCGCGGCTCGGGGTGCGGGATCGGATCGGTCTCGGGGCGGTTGACGAACGCCAGCGGCACGCTGACCCCGCGGGCGGTCAGCTCCCCGGCAAGTTCATCGAGCATCCGGGCCAGCCAGGTCTCGGTGGGGGAGGAGCCCTCCGCGGAGGAGACGTACCGGCCGCGGTAGCGCGCCATCGGCTCATTGGCCTGGTCGCTGGAGGCGATCCGGGCGGGATCCCAGCCCAGGTCGATGATCCAGGCGGCCAGCCAGCGCAGCACGCTCGCGCGGTACTGGCCCATCCGGCCGTGCATGGCCGCGACGGCCTCGCTGATCACGGCCCTCATGCCGGCGCTGGGCTGCCCGCTGAACAAGTCCGGCGTGGTGAGCGCGGAGGGCAGGCTGATCCCCTGGATGAGGTAGAGCGGGGCCTGGGGGTGCCCGGCGTTGTACCGGGCCAGCTCGGCGTAGCAGGCCGCCGGGTGGAGCCGGTCGAGCCGCACGAACGGCACCCCGAATTCGCCCATGGCCGCGAACCAGCGCCGGTAGTGCGCGGCGGTGCCTCCCATGCTGCCCGCCGGGGAGCCCGGCAGCGTCCCCGTCA
>CAMCQD010000302.1 GCA_945876925.1 uncultured Dermatophilus sp. | reverse complement strand
GCTCCTGGCCGAGGTCGAGGGCCGCGCGTCGATCTCCTCGGCGTTCGACATCCCGCCCCTGGCCGGGGACGAGCAGTTCATCGTGCGCACCGCCGCGGGCGAAGTGCACGGGCTGGCCATCGACGCCCGCAGTGCCCTCATCGAGTACCTGGGCACCTTCTACCGGCTCGGGCGGGCCGGCAGCGCCCTGCGCAGGCTGGGCGCTATCGATTTCGCGACCACGATCGCCCCGGGGGTGCGCGATCTGCTCCTGTTCGGGAAGGTCTACGAGGCGGTGCGGCGCCGCGACCCGGCCGCCAGCCGCCCGTGCCGCCGGCCGGTGCAGGACGGGCAGGCACCGTACGCCTACGACGCGGTCGTCCTCGATGCCCCGCCGACCGGGCGCATCGTGCAGTTCCTCAACGTGAGCGAGGCGGTCAGCGATCTGGCCCGGATCGGCCCGATTCATTCCCAGAGCCGGTCGATCATGCGCCTGCTCCGGTCGCGGTCCTGCGCGGTGCACCTGACCACCCTGCTGGAGGAGATGCCGGTGCAGGAAACCGCCGACGCGGCCGGGCAGCTGCGCGCGGCCGGCTTCCCGGTCGGGGCGATCCTGGTCAACCAGGCACAGGGTGATCTGATGGACCCGGCCACGGTGGCCGCGTGCGCTCAGGGGAGCGTCGATGCGGCCGGGCTGCGCGCCGGGCTGCGGGCGCTGGGCCTGGCCGATGACGCGCAGACCGCCGCCGGGCTGATCGGCCAGGGACGCCGGTACGCGCGCCGGCTCGCCCTGGAGGAGGCCATGCTCGATGAGCTGGAGGCCCTCGGCTGCCCCGTCTACCTGCTCCCCCGGCTGCCCGAGCCCAGGGGCGCGGCGGGACTGCGCCGCCTGGCCGGCGAACTACGCGCCCAGGCGGAGCTGTGAGCCGGCGCCGGCTGGGCGAGGCCTGTGCCGCCGTCCCGGCCGGGCCGCCCCCGCTGGATCTCGACGCGCTCATCGACGACCCGGGCACGCGCATCATCGTGTGCTGCGGTGCGGGCGGGGTCGGCAAGACGACCACTGCGGCGGCGCTGGGCGTGCGGGCGGCCGACCGGGGCCGGCGGGTGGCCGTGCTGACGATTGACCCGGCCCGGCGGCTGGCCCAGTCGCTCGGGCTGCGCCAGCTAGGCAACTCCCCCCGTCCGGTAGCCGGGATCGGCGCCGGGCGCGGCGGCTCGCTGGACGCCATGATGCTCGACATGAAGCGGACCTTCGACGAGGTGGTCGAGGCCCATGCCACTCCCGAGAAGGCGGAGGCGATCCTCGCCAACCCGTTTTACGTGGCGCTGTCCAGCTCTTTCGCCGGAACGCAGGAATACATGGCGATGGAGAAGCTGGGGCAGCTGAGGGCCTGGCAGGATGCCAGCGGACGGCCCCGGTGGGATCTCATCGTGGTGGATACCCCGCCTTCCCGTTCGGCGCTGGATTTCCTCGATGCTCCTAGCCGGCTGGGGTCGTTCCTGGATGGCCGTTTCGTGCGGGCGCTGATGGCCCCGGCGCGTATCGGCGGGCGGACGTATGCCAGGGTCCTCTCGGCGGGGATGGGCCTGGCTTCCCCGGCGTTGTCCCGGGTTCTCGGCGTTCAGCTGCTCACCGATCTGCAGGCGCTGGTCACCGCGCTGGATAGTACCTTCGGCGGGTTCCGGGAGCGGGCCGACCAGACCTATGCCCTGCTCAAGGATGAAGGCACCGCTTTCATCGTGGTGGCCGTGCCCGGAACGGACGCGATGCGTGAGGCGGGTTACTTCATCGAGCGCCTCAGCGGGGAGCAGATGCCGTTGGCGGGGGTCATCATAAACCGGGTCGAGCAGACCCTGGTTCCGCGGATCGGGGCCGGAGCAGCCGCCCGGGCACTGGAAAACAGCGAAGCTGTATCGACACTAGTTACGTCACTCGTACGGTTGCAGGGGGCCATCGCCGAGGTAGCCGACCGGCATGCGCAGCTGGTCGCCGGCTTCAGGCATCGCCATGAGGGAGTGGCGGTGCGGGTGGTTCCCGCAGAGGAGACCGACATTCACGATCTTGAGGGCCTGCGCCGGATGGGCGCCCTGCTCACGGCATGAGCCCGGCGCCTATCCGGGGAGGCCGGATCGGCTGGCCATCTGCCCTGAAATCAGTTCGCAACTTGCATAAAGCAGCGCAAAAGAAGAGGTAAAGCAGGGAGCTGGCATCCAGCGCGCAGGAACTTCCGCAGCGACAATGTCTAGCTAGTTAAGTTCCACTGCGCGCCGGTAGTGCGCCCCCCTCACCAGCCCGCCTCCGAGCGGTGCGGCGGCTACTCGCCGGAGGCTTTCTTCAGCCGGGCACGCGCCTCGAAGACGCGCTTCCACGACGTGATCTCGGGGTGGTGGCGGAGCATCTTACGGCGCTCACGCTCGGTCATACCGCCCCAGACGCCGAACTCAATGCGCTCATCCAGGGCCTCGACCAGGCATTCTACGACGACCTCGCAGTTCAGGCAGATCCGCTTGGCCCGCTGCTGCGCCTTACCCTCGACGAACAATGCGTCCGGTTCGAGCTTGCGGCACCATGCCCGTGCCGACCAGTGTTCCGACGGATCCTCCTCAGGGGCCACCAGCATGTCGGGGAACGGCATGATACATCCTCTGGCTCGATGTTCGCGGCCCGCCGTATTGGCGCGCCCAACGGTAAAGAGACTAGAGCTATGACCCCGGTAGACCGCAATAGCCGGAGACCGCATGTGTCCTAATCCACTTTTTACGTCCGGATAGTGGTCGCCTTATCAGCACCGCTCGCACTCTGAGAGCACCTCGCCTCGCCTGCCCGGCGCGCCCCCGGCCAGGCCGGGCAGACCGGTATGCGCCGGTGAGAGCATCGCGCCAGCCATCGCGATCCGCCTCCCCCGCCCCGCGGGACGCACTCAGCCACGGACGCTTGCGTGTGATGCGCGTCATTAATACAGCTAGAGCACATCCGGGCACTATCTCGTGTGCTAAGCGCGAGATGCCCCGGCGGGATGCAGATCGCGCGGGGTATCACTCGCCGCCGAGCAGGGAGGGCGGCACCCCTGCCATGTGCCCGGGGTCACGCACCTGACCCGCTCCCCGGGAAAGGGAAGGACCGCACAGCGCCGCCCCGCCCAGGGCGCGCCTGGCGCCTGCTCCGCTACCCGCCCCGTGCCCGGTCGCGAGGCTGCGCGGCACTCACCCGCCGGGCACCTGGCCCGCAAAGCTGCCGGCCGGTGAGTTCCTTAGCCGCCCATAGTGCGCAACAAAGCGCCCCGCCCTGAACCGCGGCTCGGAACTCCCAGGTAGAGCACTTAGCCTTGACTTCATGGTGAGCAGTCCGACACCCCCGGAGCAGGACCAGCAAGAGCGCGACGGCCTCAGCCGCGCCTTCGGCCTACTCGGTGGCGGGGTCGCGGGATCCGCCGTTCTCGGGCTGCGGGGAGCGGGCATGTTCATGCCCGTCGTGGGCGCGGCCGGGCTCGGCGTGAAATCCGTCGTCGATTCCTTCGATGCCATGCCCGCCGAGTTCACCGCCTCCCCGATGTCGCAGCAGACCCGCATCCTGGCGGCGGACGGATCGCTCATCGGCA
>CAMCQD010000301.1 GCA_945876925.1 uncultured Dermatophilus sp. | reverse complement strand
TGGCCCGCTCCCTGCCCTGGCCGATGGTCGCCGCCGCGCTCGTGCTCTTCGTCGTTCCCTTCCTGTCGGCCTGGGATCCGCGCAACCTGCTGGCGGTCATCGCCGGGACGGTGTTCGAGTTCTGGGGCCAGTTCGAGCTCCGCCCGCCGGTCGACGGGGCCTCGGTGCCCGCCGCGGTCGCGGTCGTCCTCGCGCTCACGATCGGCGCTGGCCTGGTCGCCGCCCTGCTGCCGCGAGGCCGCCGCCGCTACCTGTAACCGCGGCCCCCGGCGGCGCCTGCGGGAACTCACCCCTCCCGCAGGGTCTCGCCCCCCGCGGAGGGCATCCTGCGCGGGGGGTGCCCGCGCGCCTACCTCCCCGCGCACCACGCCCCGCCCGCCCGCACCCGGCGAGCCTCCCCTGGCTCCCGGGAGTCAGTCTCCCCTGGCCCCCGGAGCCTCCCCTGGCCAGCGGCGACCCCGCCCGCCAGGGGCTCTCCCCTGCCAGGGTCCCCCGCTTACCAGGGTTCCTCCTCCGGCAGCCACCCCCGGCGCCGGGCCTCCAGCGCGAGCGCGAACCTGGAGCTGACCCCCGCGCGCCGGGACAGCCGGGCGACCATGCGCCGGACGGTGCGCACGGACACGTTCGCGCGACGGGCGATGGTGTCGTCCTTGTACCCCTCGGCCAGCTGCGTGAGCAGGTGCCGCTCGGCCTCGGCAAGCCCGCCGCCCGCAGGCCGGCCCAGCCGGGTGCCGCCGACCGGGCGCCCGGCACGCCAGCCGCCCTCGAACAAGCCCAGGAGCACATCGATCAGCGCATCATTGCCGATGAGATGCGCGTACCGGCCGTCCTGCGGCAGGCGCTGCCCGTCCACCACGAGGGCCAGCCGCTCATCGACGACGAGGAACGCCGCCGGCAGGGACGGGGCGACCCGCGCGTCGGCGCCCGCAGCGGCCAGGCGCTCCAGCCAGCCCCGGGCGCGTACGTCCGCCTGCCGCGGCTCGGGGCACAGCACCCGGATCCTGGCCTGCGCCACCGACCGCAGCGCTGCTTCCCCGGCCCGCATCACCGGCTCGCCGGCCAGCTCCCACGAGAGCATCGCCTGAATACCCTGCCGGGCCGGGGCCACGAACTCGTGAATCGCGGTCATGATCTGATCCGGGCCGCGGAGCACGCGAATATCGTCACAGCGTTCCTCACGCAGGCACTCACGGTACCGGTTCGTGAAATCCATGAGCTGCGCATGCACATCAGAAACACGCGCGAGCGCCTCCTCAGCCTTAGCCAGCGCCGGGCCGAGCGTATCCTGCAACGCCGCGCAGGAACCGGGCGCGCAGGCTTCTCCAGGTGTTCCCGCCGGGTATGCGGCCAGTCCGGCCGGCAATAGCGTCCCGGCCGCGCACGGAGGAATCCAATGACTATTCCCTCCCGGCGCTGTTTCATAGGCCGTGATGAGCCCGCCGCGCTCCCGGACGGGCACAGCCTGATAATCATGATCGCGCTTCACGATGTAATCCCCTGAGCTTCATCGGAATTGCGTCTTTGGCCCCACCATAGCCAACCCACGTCCGGGCGCAACACGAGGGGCCGGCGGATAAGCTCCGCCGGCCCCTCGGATGTTCGTTACCGCTTAGTCACCACATCAGTCGCGCGGCTTCTCGCGCATTTCATACGTGGTGATGAGGTCACCGATCTGGATGTCGTTGTGCGAGCCGAGGTTGATACCGCACTCGAAGCCCTCGCGGACCTCGGTGACATCGTCCTTGAACCGGCGCAGCCCGGCCACTTCGAGGTTCTCGACGACGACCACGCCGTTGCGGGTGATCCGTGCCTTCGCGCCCCGGCGGATCTCGCCGCTGCGCACGATGGAACCGGCGATGTTGCCGAACTTGCTCGACCGGAAGATCTCGCGGATCTCGGCCGAGCCGAGCTCGTGTTCCTCGAACTCCGGCTTGAGCATGCCCTTGAGAGCCGCCTCCACTTCCTCGATCGCGTTGTAGATGACCGTGTAGTAGTGGATGTCGACGCCCTCGCGCTCGGCGTACTCGGCGTTCTGCCCCTCGGCGCGCACGTTGAAGCCGATGATGACGGCGTTCGAGGCGACCGCGAGGTTGATGTTGTCCATCGTGATGGCACCGACGCCGCGGTCGATGATCCGCAGGTCGACATCGTCGCCGACATCGATCTGGAGCAGCGAATCCTCCAGCGCCTCAACCGAACCGGACACGTCGCCCTTGAGGATGAGGTTGAGCGTGTCGACCTTGCCGGCCGCCAGCGCCTCATTGAGGTCCTCCAGGCTGATCCGCTTGCGGGCCTTGGCCAGCGACGCCTGCCGGTCGGCGGCTTCGCGCTTCTCGGCGATCTGGCGGGCGGTGCGGTCATCCGGCGCGACGATGAACGTGTCACCGGCGCGGGGCACCCGGGACAAGCCGAGCACCTGCACCGGCCGGGACGGCCCGGCCTCGGGGACGTGGTTGCCGTACTCGTCGAGCATGGCCCGCACCCGCCCGAACGCCGAGCCGGTGACGATCGAGTCACCGACGTGCAGCGTGCCGGACTGCACGAGCACGGTCGCGTTGGCGCCGCGGCCCTTGTCGAGGTTGGCCTCGATGGCCACGCCGCGGGCGTCCTTGTCGGGGTTGGCCCGCAGGTCCAGCGCCGCGTCGGCGGTGAGCAGCACGGCCTCCAGCAGGCCGTCGATGTTGATGTTCTGCTTGGCCGACACGTCGACGAACATGGTGTCGCCGCCGTACTCCTCGGCGATCAGCCCGTACTCGGTGAGCTGCTGGCGCACCTTGGCCGGGTTGGCCCCGTCGACGTCGATCTTGTTGACCGCGACCACGATCGGGACGTCCGCGGCGAGCGCGTGGTTGAGCGCCTCCACCGTCTGCGGCATGACGCCGTCGGTGGCCGCGACCACGAGGATCGCGATGTCGGTCACCTTGGCACCACGGGCACGCATGGCGGTGAACGCCTGGTGACCGGGGGTGTCGATGAAGGTGATCTTGCGGGACTCGCCCTCCAGGTGCGTGGTGACCTGGTAGGCGCCGATGTGCTGGGTGATGCCGCCGGCCTCGGTGTCGATGACGTTGGCCTTGCGGATGGCGTCCAGCAGGCGCGTCTTGCCGTGGTCGACGTGACCCATGACGGTGACCACCGGGGGCCGGGGCTGCAGGTCCTCGTCGTCCTCTTCCTCGGCCTCGGCCTCGAGGTCGATGTTGAAGGAGGCGAGCAGCTCGCGCTCCTCGTCCTCAGGCGAGACGACCTGGATGTCGTAGCCCAGCTCGGCGCCGAGCAGCTTGAAGGTGTCCTCGTCGAGCGACTGCGTGGCCGTGGCCATCTCGCCGAGGTGGAACAGCACCGTCACCAGGCTCGCCGGGTCGGCGTTGATCTTGTCGGCGAAGTCGGTCAGCGAGGCGCCGCGCCGCACCCGCACCTGGGTGCTGCCGTCGCCGCGCGGGACGCTGACGCCGCCGATGGTGGGCGCCTGCATCTGCTCGAATTCCTGGCGCTTGGCCCGCTTGGACTTGCGCCCGCGCACCGGGCGCCCGCCACCGCGGCCGAACGCCCCCTGGGTGCCGCCGCGCCCGCGGCCGCCGCCGTGGCC
>CAMCQD010000300.1 GCA_945876925.1 uncultured Dermatophilus sp. | reverse complement strand
CGGGCGCTGGCCGCCGACCCGCCGGTGATGCTCATGGACGAGCCGTTCAGCGCGGTCGACCCGGTGGTGCGCGAGCAGCTGCAGGACGAGTTCCTCCGGTTGCAGGCCGAACTGGGCAAGACCATCGTGTTCGTCACGCACGACATCGATGAGGCGATCAAGCTGGGAGATCGGGTCGCGGTGCTGCTCGTCGGCGGCACCCTGGCCCAGTTCTACACTCCTGCGCGCCTGCTCGCCGACCCGGCGGACGATTTCGTGGCCGACTTCATCGGGCGGGACCGGGGCTATCGCGCGCTGGGGTTCCAGGAGTCCCCGTCGCTGCCGCTGCGCCGCGAGCAGGCCGTCGCCCTCGGCGCCGGACCGGAGCAGGTGCGGGCCGCCGCCGGTCACGGCCGCTGGGTCCTCGTGACCGACGAGGCGGGGGCCCCTGCGGGCTGGGTCGACGCCGGCGCCCTCACCGGGCCGGTGGGACCGGGTGACCTGCACCGCGGCGGCACCGTCGCGCGCCAGGACGGGTCGCTGCGGGCGGCCCTGGACGCCGCGCTGTCCTCGCCCAGCGGGCGCGGCGTCATCGTCGGCCCGGATGGCGTGCTGCTCGGCACGGTCCGGGCCGCCCAGGTCCTGGCCGCCATCGAGGCCGCGGATGACGGCGACGGGAACGCCTCGTGAGCTGGCTGACGGCCCACCTGGGCGAGGTGGCCGCGCTCACCGGCACGCACGCGTGGCTGTCGGGGGTCCCGCTGCTCATCGGCCTGCTGCTGTCGGTGCCGCTGGGCTGGCTGGCCGTGCGGGTCCCCGCCCTGCGCGGGCCGCTCATCGCCGGGAGCGGGCTGCTGTACACCATCCCGTCGCTGGCCTTGTTCATCCTCATGCCCCTGGTGCTCGGCACCCGCATCCTCGACCCGCTCAATGTGGTCGTCGCCATGACGCTGTACACCCTGGCGCTGCTGGTGCGCACCGTCGCCGACGGCCTGAGCGCCGTCCCCGGCGACGTGCTCTCCGCCGCGACCGCGATGGGGCTGGGGCCGCTGCGGCGCTTCGCCACCGTGGAGCTGCCGCTGGCGGTGCCGGTGATCGTCGCCGGGCTGCGGGTCGCCGCGGTGAGCAACGTCTCCGTCGTCTCGGTGGCGGCGGTGATCGGGGTGGCCCAGCTGGGGTCGCTGTTCACCGACGGCTTCGCGCGCAGTTTCACCGACCCGATCTGGGTCGGCCTCATCGCCTGCGTGCTGCTCGCGCTCGCCTACGACGCCCTCATCCGGCTGGCGGGGAGGCTGGCGACCCCGTGGCTGAGCGCGGGGAGGCGGGCGTGATGGTCCCCATCTGGAGCTGGCTGACATCCCCGGCGAGCTGGGCCGGCCCGGACGGGATCGGGGCGCGCCTGCTGGAGCACCTGGGCTACTCGGCGGTGACCCTGCTGATCGCCGCCCTCATCGGGATCCCCCTGGGACTGTATGTCGGTCACACCGGCAAGGGCCGGGTGCTGGTGGTCAACCTGGTCAACGGGATGCGCTCGGTGCCCACCCTGGGGCTGCTGTTCGCGGCCATCCTGCTGCTGGGGCCGCGCCTGCCAGGGGACTGGGCGTTCCTGGCCCCGGCCATCGGCGTGCTCGTCGTGCTGGCCGTCCCGCCGATCGTGGCGGGGGCCTACGCCGGGGTGGACGAGGTCGACCCGGCCGCCCGTGACGCCGCCCGGGGCATGGGCATGACCGGCGCCCAGGTGCTTGCCCAGGTGGAGGTGCCCGGGGCGATGCCGTTGCTGTTCAGTGGCATCCGCTCGGCCGCGCTGCAGGTCATCGCCACTGCCACGATCGCGGCGACGGTGAGCATCGGCGGGCTGGGCCGTTTCCTCATCGACGGCCAGGCGCTGCGCAATTTCGCCATGATGGGCGGGGGCGCGATCCTCGTGGGGCTGCTCGCCCTGGCCGTCGACGGCGTCTTCGCGCTGGCGCAGCGCCTCATCGTCTCACCCGGGCTGCTCGCTTCAGGCGCCCGGACGCAGCGCACCCGAGGTAGCCGCAGGAGGCCGGCATGAAACGAATCCCGCTGCTCGTGACCGCCGCGCTGACCACGGTCGCGCTCGCCCTGGCCGGATGCGGCCTGAACCGGGATCCGCTCGCCGAGGAAACCGGTGCCGCCCGCGATGACGGCACCATCATGGTCGGCTCGGCCAACTTCCCGGAGAACGTGCTCCTCGCCGAGCTATACGCGGGGGCGCTGCGGGCCAAGGGCGTCAACGTGAGCACCCGGCTCAGCATCGGCAGCCGGGAGGTGTACCTGGAGGCCCTGCGGGACGGCTCGATCGACCTCATCCCCGAATACACCGGCAACCTGGCCCGGTACTACGACCAGCAGGCCGACATCAGCACCCCGCAGGCCGCGCTGGCCGCGGCGGCACGGGGGATCCCCCGGTCGATGGAACTGCTCACCCCGGCCCCGGCTGAGGACAAGGACGCCGTCGTCGTCACCCGGGCCACCGCCACGCGGTACTCGCTGTCCTCGATCCCGGACCTGGCCAGGGTGTCCGGGCAGTTCGTGCTCGGTGCGCCGCCGGAGTTCAAGGAGCGGGTCGACGGGCTACCCGGGCTGCGCCGCGTCTACGGGCTGACCTTCCGGGAGTTCAGGGCGCTCGACGCCGGCGGGCCGCTGAGCGTGCAGGCACTTAAGAATGGCCAGGTCCAGGTAGCGAACCTGTTCACCACCGACCCGCAGATCCCGGCCAATGACCTCGTCGTGCTCACCGACCCCGAGCGCCTGTTCGGCGCTCAGCAGATCGTCCCGCTCATCGCCACCGCCTCGGCCAGCGATGAGGTCCGCGCGGCCCTGAATGAGCTGAGCGCCCGGATCGACACCGCGACGCTGACCGGCCTGGTCGGCAAGGTCGCCCTGGAGAACCAGGACGCCGCCGCGGTGGCCCGGGACTGGCTCGGCTCCCAGGGCCTGTCCTGAGGCCGGGGCCGCCCCTGGCATGCACAGCGGGCGCACAGGTACGGCCAATCGGGTGACGAGACGGCGCGCCCAGCCTGATTCTGGTTGCGTGCCCGGCAGACTGACGCCGCCGGGCCGATCTCGCCGGGTACCGCCTGCGGGTGACCAGAGGATCCGTCGAAGGGAAGAACTATGCAGTTGCACCGCCGTACCGTGCTCAAGGGCTTCGCGTCGGGGGCCGTGCTCGGCGCGTTCGGGCTCAGCGCCTGCTCGTCCGGCGGATCCGGCGGTAGTAGCACGACCGCCGCTGCCACCGGCTCCGGGGCCCCGTACTCGCTCACCTTCGACGCGAGCGCATACCAGGAGCTGACCGTCACGGTCACCACCGACGACGGTGACAAGGAAGTGAAATACCGGTTCTGGAAAGCGATCCCGTATGTCGCGAACCCGGTCGACGTGACCTACCAGAGCCTTAACGTCAGCGTGCCGGTCAGCATCGGCGGTGCCGCCGTCGATGCATCCCGGGCCCCGATCCTCCTGGCGAACTCGGTCGGCGGGTACATGCCGTCCTCGGTGGCCGCTGCCACCGGAGTCGGTGGCGGCATGGGTGGCGGCGGTGCCCCCGGAGGCGGCGGTGCCCCCGGAGGCGGCGGTGCCCCCGGAG
>CAMCQD010000299.1 GCA_945876925.1 uncultured Dermatophilus sp. | reverse complement strand
CGGTGAGGAACCCGGTCACCTGGGCCCGGCTGGCGGCCAGCGCCCCGTACCCGGCCGCGGTCCGCACGAGGGCGATGACCAGCCGGGCGTCGTCTACCCGGGCGTCGTAGAACCGGATCGCCCCGGCCAGGGCGTCTTCCCGGATGCCGGGGAACAGCTCCCGGGCGCCCTCGCGGGAATAGTGCCGCTGCCGGGGGACCGCGCTGTGCCCGCCGCCGCCGAACTGGGCGAGGACGTCGTACATGCCCACGCCGACCGCCGAATACGACCGCTCGACCACGGCGTCCTTCAGCGGCCACAGGAACGGCTGGGCCTTGACCAGGTGCGGGGCGGTGCGGGTGAGCAGCAGGCCACGTTCCCGGAGCGCCTCGGTGACCAGCGCGAAGTTGAACTGGTACAGGTAGCGCAGCCCGCCGTGGACCAGTTTGCTGCTGGCCTGCGAGGTTCCCCCGGCCCAGTCCTGGGCGTCGACCAGGGCGACCCGCAGGCCCCGGGTGGCGGCGTCCAGGGCGATCCCGGCGCCGGTGACTCCTCCTCCGACGACGAGCAGATCGACCTGCCGGGATCCCATTCCGGCCAGTGCCGCGGCTCGCTGGGCAGAGTTGAGCTGGGTACGGGTCATCGCGCTCTCCTGTGGAGAGATCGGATGGGAACGTGACGTTCCCGCTCCCAGGATCGCCCGGCATCCGGATGCGGGCGCGCATCTGCCGCGGACTCGCGGTAGCGCCGCTGGCGCGCACCGTGCCGCGGCGCCGTTTCGTCCCGGTCGTGACCAGCGCGGACGGCGACCCGGCCGGCACGTTGTGATGAAGGCTACGTCTGCGGTTTCGCGCCCGCGCCGGCCGGTCCGGACCGGTACGGTGGCCCGATCACCGGACCGAGAGGCGTGCCATGTCCGCTGCCACGATCACCACAGCGCCGGCTCACGCGGTTCCCCTGTGGGTCCTCAAGCTCACGATGGCGGTGACCGGGGTCATCTGGGCGGTGTTCGTGCTCATCCACCTGCTCGGCAATCTCAAGGCGTACCTCGGGGCGGAGGCGTTCGACCACTACGCGCACTGGCTGCGCGAGGTCGGCTACCCGCTCATCCCGCACAGCGGCGTCCTGTGGGCGCTGCGGGTGGTGCTGCTCGCCTGCCTGGTCGCGCATGTGGCTGCCGCGCTGACGCTGCTGGCCCGCTCGCGCGCCGCCCGCGGCCCGGTCCGGGCGGCCCGTACCGGGCTGCGCATGTGGAACGCCACGTTCATGCTGCCCACGGGCCTGATCATCCTCGCGTTCCTCGGGCTGCACCTGCTCGACCTCACCCTCGGGGTGCGCCCGGTAGCGCCGGAGGCGTTCACCGCCGCAGCCGGCGGCGGCTCCCCGTACGCCAATCTCGTGGCCAGTTTCTCGCGTCCGTGGGCGGCGCTGGCGTACGGCATCGCGATGCTCGCCGCGGCAGTGCACGTGCTGCACGGCACGATCCTGGCCACCAGCGACTTCGGGGCGATGGGCCTGCGGCTGCGGCACGTCATGGCGTGGATCGGCGGGATCGCCGCCGCCGCGATCCTGCTCGGCAACGCCAGTATCCCGGCGGCGGTGCAACTGGGGGTGCTCGGATGAGCGGCATGAGCGCGCCGATCGGTGCGGTGCGGATCGGCTACGGCGGTGACCTCGACGGGCGCATCCCGCCCGGTGACCCGGCGACGGCCTGGCAGCGGCGCCGGGACGAGTACAAGCTCGTCGGGCCGCTGAACCGGCGCAGATTCACCGTCGCGGTAGTGGGCACCGGCCTGGCCGGGTCGGGCGCGGCGGCGGCGCTGGCCGAGCTCGGGTACGACGTCCAGGTGTTCACCCTTCACGACGCGGCCCGCCGGGCGCACAGCGTCGCCGCCCAGGGCGGGATCAACGCCGCCCGGGCGCGCAAGATCGACGGCGACTCGGTGCGCCGGTTCGTCATCGACACCGTCAAGGGCGGTGACTTCCGCGGCCGGGAGGCCGAGGCGTACCGGCTGGCCACCGAATCGGTGCGGGTCATCGACCACATGAACGCCATCGGCGCGCCATTCGCCCGCGAATACGGCGGCGCCCTGGCCACCCGCTCCTTCGGCGGGGTGCAGGTGTCGCGCACGTACTACACCCGCGGGCAGACCGGGCAGCAGGTGCAGCTCGCCGGGGCGCAGGCGCTGGCCCGCCAGGTCGGGCTCGGCCGGGCCGCGCTGCACACCCGCAGCGAGCTGCTGGACCTCATCATCGACGACGGCCGCGCCCGGGGCGTGGTGGTGCGCGACCTGGTCACCGGCCAGCTGCGGGCGTTCCCGGCGCATGCGGTGGTGCTGGCCACCGGCGGGTACGGCTCGGTGTACTTCCACTCGACCCTGGCGGTGAACTGCAACGCCAGTGCCGCCTGGCGGGCGCACCGGCACGGGGCGCTGCTGGCCTACCCGAGTTTCGTGCAGTTCCATCCCACTGCGCTGCCGGTGAGTTCCCCGTGGCAGGCCAAGACCATCCTCATGAGCGAGTCGCTGCGGAACGACGGGCGCATCTGGGTGCCTGCCAGGGCCGGGGACGAACGCGAACCTGAGGACATCCCCGAGAACGAGCGGGACTACTACCTGGAGCGGATGTACCCCTCCTTCGGCAACCTGTCCCCGCGGGACATCTCCTCGCGGGCGGCGACCGAGCGCATCCGCTCCGGGCACGGCGTCGGGCCGCTGAAGAACAGCGTCTACCTGGACTTCCGGGACGCCCGCGAACGGCTGGGCACCGATGTGCTGGCCGCCCGGTACGGCAACCTGTTCGAGATGTACGCGCACGCCACCGGCGAGGACCCCTACCAGGTGCCGATGCGGATCGCCCCCGGGGCGCACTTCACGATGGGCGGCCTGTGGAGCGACTTCAACCTCATGACCAGCCTGCCGGGGTTGTTCGTCGGGGGAGAGGCCGGCTGGGGCTACCACGGGGCCAACCGGCTGGGCGCCAATTCGCTGCTGTCGGCCAGCGTGGACGGGTGGTTCACGCTGCCGTACTCGGTGCCGGACTACCTGGCCCCGCAACTGGGGCAGGCGCTGCCCGGACCGGATTCGGGGCCGGTGCGGGCCGCCATCGGCCGGGCGCGCCAGCGGGTGTCCGCGCTGCTGGCGGTCGGCGGGACCCAGGCGCCGTCCGCGTTCCACCGGCGGCTGGGCGAGATCCTCTACCGCGCCTGCGGGGTGGCCCGTTCCCGGGAGACCCTGGAGGCCGGGATCGGGCAGGTGCGGGCGCTGCGGGCCGAGTTCTGGCGGGATGTGCGCGTCAGCGGGACCGGCACCCAGTTCAACCAGGTGCTGGAGAAAGCCGGCCGGGTGGCGGACTTCCTCGAACTGGCCGAGCTGATGTGCGTGGACGCGCTGGACCGGGAGGAGTCCTGCGGGGCGCACTTCCGCACCGAGTACCAGGACGCCGGGGAGGCCCGCCGGGACGACGAGCACTGGGCGTTCGTGTCGGCGTGGGCCACGACGGGGTCCTCGGACGCGCTGCGGTTCACCCGGCATGCCGAGCCGCTGTCCTACCAGTCGGTGAAGCTCGCGACGAGGAGCTACGCATGAAACTCACCTTGCGGATCCACCGCCAGGAAGGCCCGGACGCGCCGGGCCG
>CAMCQD010000298.1 GCA_945876925.1 uncultured Dermatophilus sp. | reverse complement strand
AGCCCGCCCGGGGCGCGCGGGCCCGGCTGCCGGGGCCCGCGGGCGGCGCTGGTGCGCCGCGGGGTGACCGGGGCGCTCACTGACCGCTCACCGCCTGCGGGGCCTGGCCGCCGCGGGACATCCCGCCGCCGGGGCCGCCCATGCCGCCGGAGTGCTCCCCGGCGGTCACCGTGGTGGTCTTGGTGGCGTTGGAGATGTCCCCGCCGGCGGAGAAGCTGGCGACCGCGTCCGCGGCGAGGGTGCCGCCGGTGTACACGTCGTAGGACTGGCCTGCGGTGATCCCGTCCGTGGCGATGACCAGGGAGCTGATGGTGCTCGTGGTCGTGTAGCTGGCGATGACGTCGCTGCCGCTGACGATGCTGATGGTCTGCCCGGCTGCCACGGGGCTGCCGAAGCTCACCGACACCCACCCGGTGGCCGAGTCGGTTGAGGGTGCCTCGGCCATGCCCGAGGAGCCGGCGGCGGCCAGGGTGCCGCCTTGCACGGTGATGGTGCCGTTGGCGTCGATCGCGCCGTTCCCGTCAGATTCAGGCCCGTTCACCACGGTGGTGCCGCCGGTGATGAGGATGGAGCCGTTGGAGTCCAGTCCGTCGCCGGAGGAGTTCACGACGTGCTCGCCTCCGGTGATGACGAGGTACTGGCCGGTGTCCTGCATGTCGCCGCCGCCGGGCCCCTGCTGGGTGGCGCTGGACGTCTCGTCGCTGGTGCTCTCGGAGACGTTGATGCCGTCATCTGAGGACGTGGAGCTGGTGGTGCCGCCGGCCAGGGTGACCGAGAAGCCCTCGATGGCCTCGACCGAGCTGGCCACGTTGACCGAGCCGCCGTTGACGGCCAGGTCGCCCTCGGCGTGCAGGCCGTCGTCGCCGGCCTTGATGGTCACCGAGCCGCCGTTGACGGCGATGTAGCCGACGGTGTTGTCGTCCTCGTTGGTGGCTTTCAGGCCGTCCTGGGCGGCGGTGACGCTGATGGTGCCGCCGTCGACGATGAGGTAGTCCTTGCCGCGCAGGCCGTCGTCGGCCGCGTTGACGGCCAGCTCGCCCGAGAGCACGACCAGCCCGTCCTTGGAGGCGATCCCGTCGCCGAACTTGCTGGTCACGGTGAGCTTCCCGGTGCCGGCCAGGGTGAGGTCGGCCATCGAGAAGATCGCCGCGTCGGGGGAGTCGGTGCTGGAGGAGTCGTAGCCGGCGTAGGTGGCGCCGTCGGTGACGGTATTGGCGGTGCCCGCGGCGGTGATGAGGATGGCCTCGTCGGCCTGGCTGATGACGATGGCCGGGCCGTCGGCGTTGGTGATGTTCGCGTTGTTCAGCACGATCCTGACCTTGCCCTCGGCCGCGCTGCTGACCACGATCTGGCCGTCGCTCAGGGTGCCGGACAGCACGTAGGTGCCGGGGGCGGAGATGGTGATGGCCGAGCCGTTCACGCTCACGCCTGCCCCGCTGGCGGTGCTGCCGGAGTCGGAGAGGGTCACGTTGACGGCGCTGGAGGCGTCGTACTCGCCGTCGTCAGCCTGGGCGTGTGAGGCGGTGTTGTCGGCCCACAGCTGCGTGGCGGGGGACTCAGCGGAGACGGTGGTCCCGGTGGCGGTCGCGCCGGGCTGGGCGGCTGTGCCGCAGGCGGCCAGGGAGAGTGCCAGGCCTAGGGCGGCGATGGAGCGGACGAGGCGGCGGGGTGCGTTCATGATCGTGCTTCCTGTGCGTAGCGGGGGCGGGGGCAGGGTCAGGCCGGGCCGGCGGGCGGTGGCGCCTGTGGCCGGCGGGGGTGCGGGCCGGTTTGCCTGGCTCAGGCGGCCAGGACTCCGAGCTGGGTGGTGACCAGCCGGTTCCATTTGAGGGCGGGGAGGTCGGGGCGCAGCCAGACCAGGCCGGCGCCGTATTTGCTCACGGACTGGGGGCGGTGGCCCAGCCGCCATAGCGTCTTGTCCACTACCGAGGGGGCGGCTACGCCCTTGGTCTCGACGATGGCGAGGTCGTCGCGTTCCCCGGTGACGTCGCCGGCCAGTTCGGTCCAGGTCAGGCCGGTGTCGATGGTGGCCCGGGTGGCGGGCCGGTCGAAGGTGGCCGGTACGTGCAGCGTGGTGCGGTCGTACCGGGTTTCCAGGGCGGGGCGCAGCCGGCGCGGGTCGACTCCGGTGATGAACCGGGCGGCGAGCTCGGCGGCGATGAAGTCGTGCCCTTCGCTGGTGATGACCTGGGGGCCGGCGGTGTGCGCGATCCGGGTCTTCACCGTGGTGCGGCGCGGTCCGCGGGTCTTGACCTCCAGCCAGCTGGTGCCGCTGTCGAGGTAGTCCCGGGTGCGGATCTTGAACCGGCGGCGGCGCTTGAGCCCGGCCGTGGTGAAGGCGGTCATCTCGGGGGTGTCGAAGTAGGTGGAGCGGTAGGCGAAGGCGCGCTTCCCGTCGATGTCGAGCACCGAGACGGTCCCGGTCAGGGCGTCGGTCAGCTGGTCGAGTTCGCTGAGGCGGAGCAGGTACTTGCGGTCTACCCGGGTGAGCATCCCGGCTTCGGCGATGAGGTCGCCTAGTTCGATCGCGGGGGCGCCGTGGGTGAAGGTGGCCAGGGTCATCGGGTCACCTCGGCGGCCGGGGCCTGCGTGCTGGGGACGCGGGGGCCGGTGCTGCGCACGTGCACGATGGTGGAGTCGTTGATGAGGTCGACCTTCTCCACCTTGAGCGACACGATGGTGCCGCCGAGCAGCCGTTCGACGTGCGCCTGCAGGGCCGTGGGGTCGGTGTACGCGTGGTCGAGCACGAGGAGCTGGCTGGTGGTGGTGCGGGTCAGCCTCGGGTGGTCGCCGATGAACAGCGCGGCCAGGATGAGCGCCATCAGCCCGGAGACCCAGACGGTGTCCAGGGCGGACAGGCCGGAGATGAGGCCGAGGGCCAGGGCGGCGAAGTAGTAGGCCACTTCGTGCTGGGTGAGTTCCTCGGAGCGGAGCCGGATGATCGAGAGGACGCCGAACAGGCCCAGGCCGAGCCCGGCGGCCACGGTGCTGACCGACAAGGCGGCCGAGACGGCGAAGACCGCGACGTTGACGACGAGGAAGGAGACGACCATGTCCCGGCGGCCGTGGCGGGGCACGAACATCGCGAAGACGAGCAGCGAGATCGCGATGAGGTCGGCGACGAGGTAGATCCAGTTCATGGCGGGCGCTCCTTGCATAAGAGTTAGCTGCACGCTCGCTGGCGTGTTGCTACCCAGTTAGCGCCGTGGGCGTATGCGCCGCATCGGATGAAGCTGTGCGCTCTCTATGAAGGTGCGTTCGCTGCTCACCGGAGGGTTCCGGTCCTCGTCTGGCCTTGTTGGCATGGCCATCGGCAGCGATGCGGATGGCCATGTTCCCGGGTGCCGGGCGGTGCTGGTCAGCGTCTCCGCGAGGCGGTGCAGGCGTTGTATCCCATCCGGATCAGGCCGAGGACGGCGAAGAAGACGACCAGGGCCCAGAAGAACGTGAACATGAAGGTCTTGCCCGCCGCGAACAGCGGGAGGACGACCGCCACCGCCGTGACGGCCCACGCCACGAAGACCAGGACCGGACCGGCTTTCCCGCCGGGATCTTCCATGAGCTCACTGAGGCGCAAGACGACTCCTCCTTCGTCCTTCGCCGCGGCTGCGGCGC